>JALEHC010000651.1 GCA_022763215.1 Saprospiraceae bacterium | reverse complement strand
TCTGTTAGCTATGTGATCGAAATTATTGCTCCAAGGAAGTGGCAAAAAAGTAGTAGGACTGATTGCCCAAAATTCTAAACCCGTTTTTTTCCCGCTATTCGGCAAATAATAAACGCTCCTATTTCTGCTTTCGGCGAAGTTGGATATCACTTTCGTTGAAATCGAAAATGCGTTCAATCGCTTTGGTTCGGTATTCGAATATATCATCAATCCGTTGTTCTACAAACAAAGCATTCGCCAAGTTACCAATAAGGCCATAAGGTACTTTGTAGGTAAGCAAATCAGTCATTTGCACGCCGCCATCTACCATTTCAAACCGATGCTCGTGATGCCAGAGTGCATACGGGCCAAAACGTTGTTCGTCAATAAAATACTTCAGATGATTCATGTGGGTAATTTCAGTTACCCAATTGATCCGAATTCCAAAAGCAGGTGCTACATTATATTCAATAAGCATCCCCTCATACATTTCTACCTCCTTGAGGTCAGAAAGTATTTCAAAGTCCATGTCAGAAGGGGTAATTTTTCCCAGATTTTCGGGTCTGGAAAAAAAATGCCAGACGTGTTCCAGGTCGCTGGGTATTACCTGCACCCATTTTTTGCGCTTTACTCTCATGTCTTTATGATTCGTTTATAGAGACTAGTGGCCAGTCCACAACATTTATGATAAGCCTAAAACAGTTAATTTGTTCACCCTATGCAAATTATTTTGCGGCAGCGGTTGAGGCTGACAAATCTACGAATATTAAATAATAACAATACGCTATACAAAAAATACCCAAATCATGGTATGCATTTGGTTGTGCGATATTATATCTTTGCGCTATACGTGAACATATAAGGTGGACAAAAAAGAGCCACTAATATCCCGAAAACACAAGGATGTAAATCCTAATTGTTATACTGTAATAACCGAGAAAGAACCGATTTTAAAAAATTATCCCAAGCCGTAATCCCATGACTAACAAAAAAATCTTTGTCTGCAACTGTCGTAAGACCTCCTCTTCTATCTGTTTTCCCTTTTATTAAGTCAAGCTTCATCTCACTTTTCAACCACTTGTGATTGATTAGCTGAGATCGCCATGTTTTAATAATTCTGGAAAAAGAAGAACCGTCTTATGAGTATAACTACAGCAAAAAGACCGCTTGGCTATGCGGTACTGTTTCTATTTTTTTGCCTTTCGGCAAATGTGACACAGGCAGGCCAAGCCGTACACACAAAGAAAAAGTCAACAATCAGCTTTTCATGGCCAGCTATTCATGCTCACCAGCTCGCCAGTAGGTACTGTATTCCATCCAAGGGATTTCAATCGGATAATAACGGTGTCGGTATTACCTCAGATCATGCAATACAAATCATCAAGAATTATGGTGACGGTGGGGTAGATGTCACCGGAGCTCCCAATCAGAAATTAGTTGAAGGGGCTAATCAGGTGTTGTTTTTACAATGCCGTTTTGGGGGCTCCAATCTTATTTCCCTTTTTCCAATTGTTGCTGGACAACAACAAACAACTGATCCACCTCAAAAAATTAATGGCCCTGTCGATTTACAAGGCCAAAAATCTATTGTGAGTTTAACCGATGTAATTTTCCCAAGTCATTTGGATGGTGTAGACGGCCCTATCGCTGATAGTCAAGCCGCTACTCATCCAGACTTTACAGGCTATCCAATCATCGATATTGATGGTGATCTTCAAACCACCAAAGATCAGTTTCAACTCGCAGAATTGTCCGATCAATTTCAAATGGTATGGCGCGATAAAATTATTCAACAAGCTGGTCGGATAGTGACTATCGAACGCCGTTGGATGATCTATGAAAAACAAACCAATAATATGGCCAGCAACAAACAGATTATTCGATATCAAATGACCACCAACAAACACAAGAACAAACTTAAAAAGAAAAGCACTTTCAGAATATAATAGCAGTTGGCGCTAATACCCCCAATTGCAAAGACTAAGTAGGTTTGTAAAGGGTTTCTCATACAGGACTTTTATCGGTGGAGCTTTGCTCCACCTTTTTTACAAGCTCCTCAACTTTTAACGCATGTTTTTTGATAGTTGACGGTTCGTTTTACCGTCATTAGTTTGTTATTAATACGCTAACCGAAACTTAATCTAGAACTGAGAAGGCGCCTCCGGGCGCCTTTTTATTTCCACACAAATTCCACCTCCTCTTTTTTTGCTTTTTCTATATTTTTTCATAATTTCATTACACACATTTTAGATATTTCCAAATAAAATATCTAATAAATATTTTTTACCCAAATTATAAAGCTCACCTACTAAGTAAGATTAGTACTGGAATTTCCTTGTCTTTCCTTATCTGCTACAGACTAAGGCTTAAGACGCTTTGACAATATGTTCCGCCTTTCCTGATTAGTTCTTTTCTCAGTACGACTTTCCGTCGGCTCAGGAAGGCTATTAATTAACCAAATCAAAATGCAAGTTATGAGTTTCGACACCAAGAACATCAGAAACATTGTGCTCCTAGGGCATAGCGGCTCGGGTAAAACTTCACTCGCCGAAACTATGCTCTTCGAAGCCGGAGAAATTAATCGCATCGGACGAGTGGAGGAACAATCCACCATCTCTGATTATACCAACATTGAACAGGAAAGAGAGAACTCCATCTTTAGTACCCTCATGCACGCTAACTGGAAAGATTCTAAGATTAATATGATTGATACGCCGGGCCTCGACGATTTTGTGGGTGAAGTCATTTCTTCCATGAAAGTAGCCGATACGGCCTGCGTGGTTCTGAATGCAAAAAATGGTGTCGAAGTTGGAACCGAACTCATCTGGGATTATATCGAGCGATATAAAACCCCGGCTATGATCGTCATTAATCAAATAGATCACGATAAAGCGGATTTTGAAATGGCTTTGGCGGAAGCCAGCGAACACTTCGGCTCCAAAGTTATTCCGGTACAGTTTCCTTATAACTCTGGCATTGGTTTCAATAAAATTGTAGATGCCCTACGGATGGTTATGTATGTCTTCCCGGATGGTGGCGGCCGCCCCGAAAAACACCCCATCCCCGATGATGTCATGGATCGTGTCCGTTCAATGCACAACGCACTGGTAGAAGCTGCCGCTGAAAATGATGAGGGACTCATGGAAAAATTCTTTGAAGAAGGAACCCTCTCCGAAGAAGATCTTGCAGAAGGCCTTCGCATTGGCATGGCTCATCAAGAGATATTCCCAGTCTTTATCGCTTCTGCTGTTCGCAATATGGGCAGTGGTCGTATCATGGGCTTTATCAATGATATTTGCCCCTCCCCTGCCGATCGACCAGAAGCTGAGCTGGAAGGTGGCCAAACCTTGGCATGCAATGCAAATGGCGAGACTAGCTTATTCATCTACAAAACTATTTCCGAACCTCGTGTTGGTAATGTTTCTTACTTTAAAGTCTATTCCGGCCAACTAAAATCAGGCATGGAATTGCTTAATGCAGAAAACCGCAATTCCGAACGCTTCGGTCAAATTTTCATCTCCAATGGAAAAAACCGCAGCAATGTAGATGAATTAAAAGCAGGTGATATCGGGGTAACCGTAAAACTAAAGGATTCTCACACCAATAACACCCTCAATATAAAAGGGACGGATCGAAAGATTGAAAAAATGGTCTTCCCAGAACCACGCATGCGCGTAGCTGTTGATCCTCCAAGCAAAAACGATATGGAAAAATTGATGAAAGCGCTCCATATCATCGAAGAAGAAGACCCGACCTTGATCGTCGAGCAATCGGCTACCCTCAAACAAACGCTTCTTCATGGACAAGGTCAATTACACCTCGATTTGATCAAATACCGAATCGAAAAAGTAAACAATGTCAGCATGGAATTCATCAAACCCCGAATTCCTTATCGCGAAACCATCACTAAAATGGCCAATACGAGTTATCGCCATAAAAAACAATCCGGTGGTTCGGGGCAATTCGGTGAAGTTCACATGCGTATTGAGCCTTATTATGAAGGCATGCCTGAACCAAGTGATCTTACCGTCCGAAATACGGATATTGAAGTATTACCTTGGGGCGGTAAACTCGCTTTTTACTGGTGTATCGTAGGGGGTTCCATAGATTCCAAATATTCTAATGCCATCAAGAAAGGTATTTTGCAAAAAATGCAGGAAGGCCCGCTTACCGGCTCTAATTGCCAAGATATCCGGGTATGTATCTATGATGGTAAAATGCACCCTGTAGACTCCAACGATATGGCCTTTATGATCGCCAGTGCTCAGGCTTTCAAAAATGCATTCAAAGATGCGGCTCCTCAAATTCTGGAACCTATTTATGATCTCGAAATTAAATGTTCAGATGAAGTGATGGGCGATATCATGGGCGATTTGCAAACTCGCCGGGCAATTATTTCAGGCATGCAAGCAGAAGGCCGATACCAGAAAATTATGGCAAAGGTACCGTTGGCAGAATTGTATCAATATTCTTCCAGCCTTCGCTCTTTGTCTCAAGGAAGAGCCAAATTCAGTCGCAAATTTGCCGAATTCCAAGCCGTTCCGCATGATGTCCAAAAAGCATTAATGGACAATTATCAGGACAATATGGCTGAAGTGTAATTTTGATTTTACGGAACCACTATTATATGAGCAGCTAAGTTTTTTTGCCCATAAACTTTCTGCTTAATTAACATTTTAGATCATTGCTATCATGGCTGCCTGCGCACAGGCAGCCATTTTTTTATACTAATTCTCTTTGTACGCCATCAACTTCCATAATCAAATCGCCATACGCATTTGATGGTGTTTGAAAACCAACAGGCGCTTCTCCATTCAGTACTTTTTGCACAATCTTCAAGCTGGTAATAGCGGTAAGCGTATACCCTTCAGGCGTAATCATGCGCCCTGTCTTTTCTTCCCCTTTATCATTCCAGACTTTACCCCAAACCAGACTTTGTGACTTAGCTCGACGCTCCTGTGAAGGGCCTGCGGGTTTCTTTTTGATCTGATTTTTTACATAATTGCGTACCAACGAAGTCTTAAGCAACCAGTTGAAATACTTCTGCCACTTAATCATCTTGTACGACTTCGGTTTGACACCTGTAAATACTTCTATATTCGGAATTCCGGTTGAATAATAAGCCGTCGATACATCTCCCCAGGGAATCGTCATCGTAAACAAATCTTTCCCCCAAAACGGCACCGTCATCGCTTTGTGCCCCATAGGCACCTTCGTGATTTTGCCATCTTTTCGGATAGCTCCGCCTTCCCCCAAATGTTCTGCCATCGTAGAAGCGGTACCATGTGATACGCCTCCACCAACTGAAGCAAATGCCAATTGCAAATGTGTAGCATCCGGTAGTTCCTTTTTCAAGAAACTAGCCATACCGTCCGTCGGCACTACATCGAATCCACCACCCGGCAAAATCATAATTCCGGCAGCTTTTGCTGCTTTATCAAATCGGGCAGCCATTTCAAAAATGGCAATCTCGCCCGTAATATCCACATAATGGGTTTTAGTAGCTACACAAGCTTCCATCATGGGCTTGGCTGTATATTTAAAGGGGCCAGCAGCATGCAGCACCACCTTAAAAGGTTCTAGCGCAGCAGCTGTTGCAGCCTGATCATCCAGACTAAATATTTTATAATCAAACCCCAGCTCTTCTGCTATTGGTTTTACTTTTGATTCTGTGCGACCGGCAAGGGTTGGCTTTAAGCCAAATTCTGCGGCCATTTCGGCTATAATTTTTCCGGTATAACCATTGGCTCCGTAGAGTAGAAATTCCATATTGTTTGTTTACTTTCCTTTAAAATTGGCAGTTCTTCTTTCGAGAAATGATTGTAGACCTTCGGCTGCATCTTGGGTTTGCATAAGCTGCAACACCGTAGGCAGTAAATCATCTTTGGCAGCTGCTTCGCCTGCTTCCAACACTTTTCGAGCATTTCGCAAAGTGGCATACACACCAAGCGGTGCTTGTGCCGCCACCCTTTGTGCCATTTCCATACCTCGCTCTTTCGGATGAGTAACGACCACTTCTTGTACCAAGCCGATCCGATAGGCTTCCGCCGAATCAAAATAATCACCGGTCAGCAGATACCGCATAGCGTTGCCCCAACCAGATCGCTGTAAAAAACGAATGGTGGCTCCTCCAAAGGGAAAAATCCCGCGCCGAATCTCAATTTGACCAAACTTGCAATTATCAGCTGCAATGCAAATATCAGCAGCCAGAATCAGCTCAATAGCAACCGTCAGACAATAACCCTGCACGGCTATGACAACTGGCTTTGTGCGCGTTCGCCCATTTAGGTTAAATGGATCAACCAAGTCATCCGGGAACAAGTTTTGCCCCGTTTGTACATGCGGTGCTACTTTACCCAGATCAAGCCCTGCTGTAAAATGCTCGCCATGCGCAAAAACCAGCCCACACCGCAATTCAGGATCATCCTCCAACTCCGTGTAAGCTTCTGCTAATTCGCGCAGCATTTGTACAGTAAAAGCATTCATTTTATCTGGCCGATTGAGGCCAATGGCCAGCACATGACCGTGCCGTTCTTTGGTAACTACAGTGGTTTCGTTTTTCTCCATTTACCAAAGATAATAATTCTGAAAGGATGTTTGGAGCGTTTTTTAACTCTCGGTCAAATTTGCAATCTTGGCTTCCACCGTCTCAAAATCAAAGCTTTTCCAAACCTCCTCCAGCTTACGCTGAATAGCTGGCGTAGCCAAATTTCCGATACTTCCTAAATGAGTATGTTGCACTGCTTCCGGCCGTTCAAACTGTCCAGCCTCTATTTCCTTCGCCACTTTTTTGTAGGCATCCCGAAATGGTGTTCCTGCTAACACTTCAGCATTGACCGCCTCCACGCTATAGAGGTAATCATACTTCGCATCTTGCAGTATATCTTGTTTTACCTTCATTTGGCTGAGCGCCAAATGCGAAATATGCAGCGATTCTTTCATTTGGCCCAGAGCCGGAAAGATCACTTCTTTCAACAATTGAAAATCTCGATGATAACCCGACATCAAATTGGTCGTCATCATGCAGATTTGAGCGGGTAAACTTTGAGCCTGATTGCAACGGCCCCGAATCAATTCAAAAACATCCGGATTCTTTTTATGTGGCATAATACTAGAACCAGTCGTAAAAGCATCCGGCAGTTGTACAAAACCATAGTTCTGATTGCTAAACAAACAAATATCAGATGCCAACTTACCCAAAGTCGATGCCATAGATGATAAGGCAAATGCCAACAACTGCTCACTTTTACCACGCCCCATCTGAGCGTGCATAACGTTGTAACTCAAATCTCGAAAGCCAAGCAGTCTCGTGGTCATTTCGCGATCCAGCGGAAAAGAAGAGCCATAACCAGCCGCTGAACCCAAAGGATTTTGATTAACAATCTGATACACGGCTTCCAATAACTTCAGATCATCAATCAGGCTTTCGGCGAAAGCCCCAAACCACAGACCAAAGGACGATAACATCCCAAGCTGCATATGCGTATATCCAGGCATCAAAACGGACTGGTAAGTCTCTGATTTTTCAAGCAAAAGCTCAATTAATTGTTTCACAGATACAGCTAAATCCTGAATCTCTGCTCGAAAAAACAAGCGCAAATCCACCAAAACCTGATCGTTTCGCGATCGACCTGCATGAATTTTCTTCCCCACTTCGCCCAGTCGACGTGTCAATAACAACTCAATTTGAGAGTGCACATCTTCCACCCCATCTTCAATCTGAAATTGCTGGTGCTGTATCTCGCCATAAATTACAACTAGCTCTTTTCGTAGTGCTTCCAACTCAGTAGATGTCAATAAATCTATGGATTCCAACATCTGAATATGAGCCAATGAACCCAATACATCAAAAGCTGCTAATTGTAAATCAAGTACTCGATCCTGACCGACGGTAAACTGCTCAACTTGTTGGTTGAGCGCAATATCTTTTTCCCAGAGTTTCATTTTATAGTTGTTTCTTAAGAACCATTTTTTCAAAAATTATTTCTTGATGATACGCAGATAATAGCTCGATATAAGCATGAATGCCCGCTTCAATTTCCGACAACAAAATGTATTCATCCGCGGTATGTGAACGGGCCGAATCGCCGGGGCCTATTTTCACGGAAGTGAAAGGCATCAACGCCTGATCCGACAAGGTTGGAGAGCCAAAATAGTAGCGCCCTTGCGCCAATCCACAGCGCACAAACGGATGATCCGGAGCAATCCCCGAAGAATTGAGCCGAAAGGAACGAGGCTTCAATTCAGACTTCACTGCGGCTTGCATCAATGCATGCACTTCCTGATTGCTGTAGCACTCGTTTGTCCGCACATCCACTACAAAATGGCACGCATCAGGTACCACATTGTGCTGTGTTCCAGCTTCTATTTGGGTCACACTTATTTTTACAGGCCCCAACAAATCCGATTTTTTTTCCAGCTTTAGCTTTCGCAAAATCGCAATATCATCCAAAGCCCGATAAAGCGCATTGATGCCTTCCTCGCGTGCCGCATGCCCCGAAACGCCTTTAGTAATGCCGTCTATCACCATCAGTCCTTTTTCAGCGATTGCCATCTGCATCTGAGTAGGTTCACCGACTATAGCCAGATCAACTTTCCCCAATTCTGCAATCATGGCGGCCATACCATTTTTTCCTGAAATTTCTTCCTCTGCACTCGCTACAAAAATCAAATTAAACGCTAAATCAGGTGCTTCGTAATAGTGCAAAAAAGTTGCCAAGAGCGCGACTAAACAGCCACCTGCATCATTACTCCCCAATCCATACAAACGCCCATTTTCGATAGTAGCCTCAAAAGGATTGCGCTGCCAAGCTGCCACTGGACGCACGGTATCATGGTGTGAATTGAGCAAAACGACAGGCTTGGAAACATCCCAGTGTTTTGAGCTTGCCCACACATTATTCCCTTTGCGGGAAATAGAAACGCCTTGGGTTTCCATAAATTGAGACAATAGGTCGGCCGTTCCGGCCTCCTCTTTTGAAAAAGAAGGAATCGAGATAAGTCGTTGAAGCAAAGACAAACTATCTTCAAAAGCAGAAGTATTTATCACAGAAAAATACATTAGCTGTTTTTTACAATTTTGGTATCGCTATTATTCAGCAAAGAATAAACACTTCCCAGACGTACCCGATCCACTTGTTGATCAATAGCTGCAAAAGCATTTTCTAATTTGGCAATCATTCCATCGGAAATAATCCCTCGTTGTTTGTAGCTTTCAAAGTTATCGGGATGCAATTCGGGAATGACGCTATCTTCCTCTTTTGGATTGGTCAAAACGCCTGCCTTATCAAAGCAATAAAGTATTTCTGTTTGATAGTATGGCGCCAATGCTACCCCTAAAGCAGACGAAATCGTATCTGCATTCGTATTTAATATCTGGCCATTGCCATCATGTGTAAGTGCACAAAATACTGGCGTAAAGCCAAGTTCCAATAATTGGGTTAGTCTTTCGGTATCAACCGCATCAATATCTCCGGCATAACCATAATCGATAGTTCGAACCACTCTTTTATGGGCTTTGATAAGGTTGCCATCTGCTCCGCTCAATCCCAGCGCATTACAATTTCGTTTTTGGAGTTCGGCTACTATTTTTTTATTGATTTGTCCAGCATAAACCATGGTCACGATTTCCAGCATAGCTTCGTCTGTGATACGTCGGCCATCAATCATTTGCGCTTTGATGCCCAATTGAGTAGCCAATTTAGTGGCGGCTTTGCCGCCGCCATGTACCAGTATTTTCCAACCATCCCAACTGACAAATGCATCTAACAAATCGTTTAGTTGTTGCTCAGATTCGAGCACTTTGCCTCCTATTTTTAATATTTTGAGTTGTTTCATACCTTGTTTTTGATAAGTTCATGCAGTACTGCCTGTGCGGCAAATGTGCGATTACCTGCTTGTTGGATGACAATAGACTGCGGGCTGTCCAAGACGGCATCAGCCACCACTACATTTCTTCTGACCGGCAGGCAGTGCATAAATTTGGCTTCATTCGTCCATGCCATTTTCTCTAGGCTAATCATCCAATCTTTTTTCACTGTTGGTTTTTGGCCATAATCCGAATACGCAGACCAGTTTTTGGTGTAAACAAAATCAGCTCCTTCAAAAGCCTTTTGTTGATCATATTCTTGCCTAACATTTTGACGAAAGTCAGGTGCCAACTCATAGCCTTCCGGATGGGTAACAACCAAGTCCACATCTGCAACCTGCATCCACTCGACAAACGAATTGGCCACTGCCTGCGGCAGTGCCTTTGGATGAGGTGCCCAACTCAGCACCACCTTCGGTCGCGCTTGTTTTTGGTGTTCCTTGATAGTCATCCAATCGGTCAAGGACTGCAATGGATGTCGAATAGCTGATTCCAGGCTGATGACTGGGACTTGCGCATATTCCACAAACCTGCCCAAAATGTAGTCCTGATAATCTTTTTCTCGATCATCAAGACTCGGAAATGATCGAACGCCTATCACATCGGCATACTGACTAATTACCGCAGCCGCTTCGCGAATATGCTCGGCTTTATCGGTATTCATCACTATTTGGTCTTCCATTTCGAGCTGCCAGCCTTGGCTGGCTTCAAAAGTCATTACCGAAAACCCCAGGTTTTGGGCTGCTTTTTCGGTACTGAGTCGAGTTCTCAAACTTGGGTTAAAGAAAACCATGACCAGTGTTTTTCCTTTTGCCGAATCGGCAGCAGCCAATGGGTTTTGTTTCCATTGCAAGGCTTTATCTAGCAAAGCCTGGGGGTCAGGCACATCTTCGAGGCAAGTAAATTGGTTCATACCACTTCTAATTTTGGAATGGCTAATTTGATTTTTTCAATAAAAAGATTCGTTTCTTCATCTGTAATCGTCAGTGGCGGCAATAATCGCAGGGTATTCGGACAGGAGGCCGAACCGGTAAACACCTGCTGTTCATACAGCAAATGCTTGCGTAAATTAGCTGTGTTATAGGCCATTTCAAGACCAATCATCAAGCCCATCGCACGTACTTCTTTTACGCCTTCCAGTTGTTGCAGTGCGTCAACGAGCTTAGCTCCTTGCACTTGGGCATTATGAAGAAGGTTTTCTTCTTTGATCACTTCCAATACGGCCAAACCTGCACTACAGGCCAAATGGCTTCCGCCAAATGTGCTACCCAGCATACTCGGCACCGGTTGGATATCCGAATGCACCAACACGCCGCCAATCGGGAAGCCATTACCCATCCCTTTAGCGACTGTCACTAAGTCTGGCTGGATCTCTGTTTGCTGAAAAGCAAAAAAGTGACCGCTTCGACCATAACCAGATTGAATTTCATCCAGAATTAGTAGCACTTCGTATTGCTTACAAAGTGCCGCCAGCTTTCGCAAAAAATCAGGCACCGGAATATGCACGCCACCAATGCCCTGTATGCCTTCAATGATTACAGCGCAAACATCGCCTTTGGAAAGGCTGACTTCCAATGCATCGAGCGCACCCCAAGCATGAAATTCCACCTCAAAAGTCTGATTGATAGGAGCTTGTATTTTGGCATTATCGGTAACATTCACGGCAGCCGAAGTGCGCCCATGAAAGGCTTTTTCAAAAGCGATGACTTTCTTTTTTCCGGTCTGGAAGGAAGCTAGTTTGAGCGCGTTTTCATTAGCTTCAGCTCCTGAATTGCACAAAAACAATTGATACGATTCCAAACCAGATACCGATCCTAGTTTTTCCGCCAATTCATCCTGCAAACGATTGGGTACGGCATTCGAATAAAACGGCAATTGGTGAAGCTGATCTTGAATGCGTTGGATATAATGTGGATGACCATGACCAATAGAAATCACGGCATGGCCGCCATAAAAATCGAGATAAGGCGTACCATTTTTATCAAATACATAAGCCCCTTTTCCATAAACTGGCTCAACTTCATATCGAGCATATACTTCGAAAAAATTCATGTTCCTGTTTTTAAAAAACCATTGCTTTTAATTCCAATCCAGCAGTTTCTTTTAAGCCTAGTGCAAGATTCATATTCTGAACAGCTTGGCCGGAAGCACCTTTTAACAAATTATCGATCACACTAATAATCAATAATTTATCATCGTGCTTTTCCAAGTACAATAGGCATTTGTTGGTATTGACCACTTGTTTCAGACTGATGTTATTGGCACTGATGTGGGTAAATGGCGCAGCTGCATAATAATCCGAATAGGCTTCTTTGATTTGCTCAAAAGAAGCATCCACCTTGGTGTACATGCTCGCAAAAATGCCTCTGGCAAAGTCTCCTCTTACGGGTATGAAGTTTAGGCTTTCGCCAAATTCAGGCTGGAGTTGGTGAACGCTTTGTTCAATTTCATCTAAGTGCTGATGTTGGAAAGCCTTGTACACACTCAAATTATTCTGACGCCAACTGAAGTGGGTCGTCGCCGCAGGCGACTGACCAGCACCGGTTGCACCAGTAATGGCCTGAATGTGAACATCTGATTGCAACCAGCCTTCGGCAGCCAAGGGCAATAGCCCCAACTGAATGGCTGTAGCGAAGCATCCACAGTTAGCAATACGCTTGCTGTTTTGAATAGCCGCTCGGTTAAGCTCTGGTAGTCCGTATACAAACGGATTCGCATTTGACGAAAGTCGAAAATCGCGACTCAAATCAATCACCAGTATATCCTCTGGAATAGTATTTTCCGCAAGGAAAGTGGCAGACCGACCATGGCCCATGCAGAGGAATAGTACATCAATATTCCAGTCTAATTCATGGGTGAAACTCAGGAGTGTTTCGCCGATCAAATCTTGATGAACATCACTGATTAGTTTGCCTTGCTGACTTTCACTTTTCACCCACTTCAACTGCACCGATGGATGTTGTAGTAAAATTCTGATTAACTCTCCGGCGGTATAGCCGCCACCACCTACAATACCTACTTGTTTCATACTTCTACTTGATTAAAGTGGTGATAAATTTTGTTAGCGTTGGCGTAGATTTTGGTGAAGCCTTTGACATCATCTGCTGTCCAGCCATTATTCATTTCGCCATATTGTCC
>JALEHC010000650.1 GCA_022763215.1 Saprospiraceae bacterium | reverse complement strand
TGCCAGAATCAAAACCAGATAATAGTCGAGGGGTGACGAGTCCATGGATAGTGCATAGCATAATGGAAGACAGTCAAGGGAAAATGTGGTTTGGTACAAATGGTGGGGCTTACATTTATGATGGCACTACTTTATCCAATCTTTCAGAAAAAGATGGACTATGCCATAATACTGTTAACAGTATTTTAGAAGATCAGCATGGTCATTTTTGGTTTGCGACTCATCATAATGGAGTGTGTCGTTGGGATGGGAACACGTTTACCCATTTTGGTTCAGAAGATGGCATTAGAAATACCGAAGCTTGGAGTTTGTATGAAGACCGGAGTGGTAATATCTGGTTTCCGATTGAAAATGATGGCGTTTATCGTTGGGATGGCACACAATTTATGGCATTCCACGAGGCAGAGGGCTTAGGTATTGCAGCAATCCAAAGTATTTATGAAGACAATAACGGCCTAATCTGGGCAGGTGGGTGGAAAGGTATTTATTGTTTTAATGGCACTTCTTTTTACAAGCCAGAAAAGTAAAACCATCGTCAGAAGGGCAAAGCCGAGAGCTTTGCCCTTCTGAAAATTAGCTAACTGCTTGTGCCTTGTAGCACAATTCGCTACAATTTTCTTCGGTCAGAATGGAATTAGCGAGACGATGGATGTCTTCTGTTGTGATTGCTTGGTACCATCCGATTTCTTTATTGATGATGTCGGCATCGCCAAGCATTTCGAAATAAGCCAAATTAATCGCTTTATTAAGTATACTCAGCTCTGAAAAAGCGAGGGTACTTTCTACTTTATTTTTCCATTTTTGTAGTTCTTGTTGGCCGATGCCTTCCTTTTTGAGTAGCTCCAGTTCATTCCAGATAGCCTGTTTGGCTTCCTCAAGGGAAATGCCTTCTGCCGGGCGGCCTTCAATGATCAGTAGTCCTGGATCAACGCTTCCTGTAACATAGGCATCGATGTGCGCAAATAGTTCTTTTTCTTTGAACAGGCGTTTGTACAAACGCGAAGATTTGCCATTGCTCAGCACATCTGACAATAAATCGACCACATAAAAATCGCGGCTAGTGCGCTCTGGCACATGAAAAGCCAGATAGATGGCATCCATTGGTACAGGGGCACTGTTGATGCGTTTTTCCAATTTTTTCTGTGGCGGTTCCGGAGCGATGGTCCGCTGGTAGTCTTCACCAGCCGGAATTTCACCAAACCATTTTTCTGCCAGTTGTCTTACACGAGCTTCGGTCACATTGCCCGCCACTACGAGTATGGCATTATTCGGACGATAGTACTTGAAGTAAAAATGCTTGACATCGTCCATTGTTGCATTTTCCACATGTTGTGGCACTTTACCGATAGTAGGCCAACGGTATGGATGCACTTTAAAAGCCATATCTGACAAGTGGTGCCAGACATCGCCATAAGGCTGGTTGAGGCAAGTTTCCTTAAATTCTTCTACGACTACCTTTTTCTGAATTTCCAGTGCTTTTTCATTGAAGTTGAGGCTCAGCATACGGTCTGATTCCAGCCAGAAAGCAGTTTCCAGGTTTTCGGAAGGTAGGATATCGTAGAAGTTGGTAATGTCATTGTTGGTGAAAGCATTGTTTTCACCACCGGCCATTTGGATGGGGTCATCAAAATTAGGGATATTGGCAGAGCCACTAAACATCAGGTGCTCGAATAGGTGTGCGAAGCCTGTTTTTTCAGGCGATTCATCTTTTGCACCTACCTTGTAGAGTATATTGAGTGCTACTAGTGGTGTGCTATCATCTTCATGCACAATCACCTGTAGCCCGTTATCTAGTTTGAAGCTCGAAAATTGAATCACTATATATTAGAGTTTTGAGCCGGCTTGCCGGCGTTTGGTCGCTTTGATAGAATACGTTTTGTACTTTAAATTGTTTAAAGTCGCTTCACTTACGTGAAATGCAAAATTATCCAATTTATGAGTTCCGGGATATGTTTTGTTGTTAAAAGATTTTGGATTTATTGGCCATAATAGCATGTTTGAGTGAATTTCTTTTGATATGTGTCTATTAGACTTGTTCACCGCATCATCAAATGGCTACAAGCGGCAAGATTTTATCCTGTACTTCGTTAAAAAGCCTCGCCGATGCTAGGGCATCGCCTACATTTTTCGCCTTGTCCAAAATAAAATTTGCTTCGCTCTCGCTCATTAATGACACGATGTACAAGTCTATTGCAGGTTTAGGCTAACATCATCGAGTCCGTAGTTTTGCTTTTTGGCGAAAGCCATATCCCAAAATTCTCTTTTATTGATACACCAATTTGGTAATCAATCACATCTATATAATTGAAAGCTTTCCGGAGACTCCATTTTTAGAACCAATTTTAGGTGAAACTCCTTTTGAGTATCGCCATTCATTTTTGTCATGCCATGTGCATGACCTGGTACGCTAGTGCCCTAAAAAATTATGCTAATGAGAACTTCATCAATAACAAAAATGGATCGTCAGCAACGGACGAATTTCAGGATAGGGCTAATTATTGCAATTAGCATTGCTATCGTTTGCCTTAATATGGTGGCTTATCCTGAACAAGAACAAGAGAATAGTGCCCAAGAACAAGAAGAGGAAATTGAAGTGGTGGTTATTCCACGTACCGTGGAACAAAAAAGAGTACCTCCACCACCCGCTATCAGGACGAGCTTTCTGGATACTCCTGATATCCCTGAATTTATTGAAGAAGAGCCACCTGCCAAAACAGAACCAATAATTGGCAAAACAGAAGAAGCTAAGGAAGTGATCACGAATGCACCGCCTCGACCAGAACCGCCAAAGGCGCCTTCAGAGGTAAAACCTAAATATGAGCCAGAAGATATTGGATTTGTAATGATTGCAGAGAAAATGCCTACCTATGGGGACTGCCATGAACAGGATTTGTCGAAAGACGAAATCACGCAGTGCTCGAATAAGGCATTGCTAAGTTATTTGTACAACAACATCAAATACCCCGCTTTGGCGAGAGAAAATGGTATTTCCGGCACGGTGGTCGTTCAGTTTATTATTGGAAAAAACGGTCAAGTCAGAGATATTGAAGTGGTCAAAGATATTGGCGGAGGCTGTGGACAAGAAACTTTACGCGTTTTAAGGAAGATGGAAGAATGGCAGCCCGGAAAACAGCGAGGGATGCCCGTCAATGTAAAGATGACGCTACCTGTAAAATTTAATCTGGAATAGACTATGAAAACCAAAATGCTTTTGATGATATGGGGAACGCTGTTGTTTGCTGCCATGCAGTTAAGTGCGCAGGAACGAGGGTTCCCCTATTTAGCTGTAGTGGAACAAGACTCGCTAAGTGCATATCAAAAGCATCGAAAATCATTTGAACTGATTGCCCAAATATTTCAGCGAAAGCTGGAAAAAACGATATGGGATACCCTTAGCGAAGACCGTTATTTTCGACTGGCGTTTTTGTTGGATCAAGGCTCAGGGATAACCAAGATTGAAGTCATGCGACCTCAGAGCAAGCATTTGGAGAAAGAATTGCAAGCATTTATCTCCGATTTAGCCGAGGAAAAAGCAGAACGCTGGATATTTCCTGAAAAGGAAGAAAATAAGGAGTGGCGGATAGTAGCCGATCTGGTATTAAAAAAAGGTCAACAGCAATTAGGCATATTTCCGATACCCCCTCCACCACCGCCGCCGCCCATGCACCGGAACAATAATGACATATTTGTCAAATTGCCTAAAATGCCTCGATTTCCTGGTTGTGAAGATATGGTTGGTACTCAGGAAGAGAGGGACGCTTGTTCGCAGGAAAAGTTTATGGCATTCATTTACAGTGAATTGCGATATCCGATGCATGCTTATACGGCTGGGGTTGAGGGAAGCGTGCAAGCACAGTTTATTATTGACAAGCGTGGTCGTATCGAGCAAGTTTGGATCAGGCAAAGCCCGCTTTCTTGTATGGCAGAGGAAGTAAAACGAGTCCTTTGGCTGATCGATAAAAAAGGACTTACCTGGAAGCCAGGAAGTTCTCGAGGTCGATATTACAAAGTGAGGATGGATGTAGAGGTAGTATTTGAAAAATCAAGCGTACCGCTATATCCCTAATAAATACTATCAGCTGGTAGTTTTTCGACGACAGGAAAAGGTGCTTCTTTTGTAGAGGCCCTTTTCTTTATTGTTTAGCCGCTTTTTTACTTCCTCTATACATTTCGAATTTGTGGAATTTAGCTTCCAGTGGGCCATTGAATAAATGGATTTTTCTGGACGGCCGCAGGCCGATGAATTTGATAGCTCGTACATTTCCACTCAAAATCCAGGCATCCCAGCCTTGGTAGTGGTGTTTGAGAAAAGAACCGATATCCTGATAAAAAGGAATGATATCTTCCTCATCCTTAAGTCTTTCGCCGTAAGGCGGATTTATAATCATAGTGCCCGGCTCGATATCGGGTTCATGTTCGAGGAAGTCAGCGTGGCGGAAAAAGACAATATCTTCGACGCCGGCAATTTTGGCATTGTCGCGAGCCAGATTTACGGAAGTGCGGTCAATATCGAGGCCTTGAATTTTTCCTTCGAATGGCCTGATTTGTTGGTTCGCGCCTCGTTTGATGGCTTGCCAGAGTTTTTGATCAAAATCGTTCCACTTTTCAAATGCAAAGCCTCGAAGTTTACCCGGTGGGATATTACAGGCAATCATAGCCGCCTCAATAGCGATGGTACCGGAGCCACACATAGGATCTACAAAATTGCTTTCCTGATCCCATCCAGAAAGCAGGATCATTCCAGCAGCAAGGGTTTCGCTTAGCGGTGCGGCATTTTGCATGGCGCGATAGCCGCGCTTTCCTAGTGGTGTGCCAGAGCTATCGAGTGAGATCGTACATTTGCGATCAGCGATATGGACATTGATTCGAAGTTTGGGATGTCGTGTATCGACATTTGGTCGTTTGCCAAACAAGTCCCGAAATTGATCGACAATAGCATCCTTTACTTTTAGTGCTGCATATTTGGAATGCGAAAAGTGATCGCTATTGGTGGTTGCATCAACCGCAAAGGTATCGTCCACAGACATATAGTCGGTCCAGAGCATTTTCTGGATACCCTTGTATAGCTGCGTTTCGTTATTGGCTTTAAATTCGAAGACCGGCTTCAAAATTTTGATGGCTGTTCGGAGCCGCAGGTTGGCCTTATACATCATGGCCTGATCTCCACTAAACTTGACCGCCCGGTTGATGGGCTCTACTTCTTGTGCACCTAGTTGGCGCAACTCTTCTGCCAGTACCTCTTCAAGACCAAAAAGGGTCTTGGCAATCATTTCGAATGTCTTCAAATGTCTACTTTTTCTGATTCACAATGCAACTACAAAGATAGAAGAAAAGGAAAGGCATGAAGAGTTTAGTCAGAATTTTTTACCTTGCGTAACAGCGGAAATCTCAATAATTATGGCTCAACCAGATTTTAAAAATATAGCTTTTGATCCGACTTTAGGTCGTCAGAAAGATGTTTCCACTACTCAGGAATGGGATACAGCGGAGCAGATTAAAATCAAATCGCATTATTCGGCTTCAGATGTTGCGGAATTGAAGCATCTAGATTTTGTGGCAGGCTTGCCGCCTTATCTTCGGGGGCCGTACAGTTCGATGTATGCCGTGCGACCGTGGACGATTCGGCAGTATGCCGGGTTTTCGACAGCAGAAGAAAGTAATGCGTTTTATCGGCGAAATTTGGCTCAAGGCCAAAAAGGCTTATCTGTTGCCTTTGACTTGGCTACGCACCGTGGGTATGATTCTGATCATGAGCGGGTTTTTGGAGATGTGGGGAAAGCTGGTGTCGCCATTGATAGCGTAGAAGATATGAAAATCTTGTTTGACCAGATTCCGTTAGACAAGATGTCGGTTTCCATGACAATGAATGGGGCCGTTATTCCAATAATGGCTTTTTATATTGTGGCTGCGGAGGAGCAAGGCGTTAAGCCTGAGCAATTAAGCGGAACGATACAAAATGATATTTTGAAGGAATTTATGGTGCGAAATACGTATATCTACCCACCATTGCCTTCTATGCGGATCATTTCGGATATTTTTGAATACACGGCTCAGCACATGCCACGCTTTAACTCGATTAGTATTAGCGGATATCACATGCAAGAAGCTGGAGCTACTGCTGATATTGAGTTGGCTTATACCTTGGCTGATGGTTTGGAATACATTCGTGCAGGAATCAAAGCCGGATTAAAAATTGATCATTTTGCGCCTCGACTTTCTTTTTTCTGGGGTATTGGGATGAATCATTTTATGGAAATCGCGAAGATGCGTGCTGCACGTATGTTGTGGGCCAGAATTGTGAAACAATTCAATCCGGAAAATCCTAAATCCATGGCTTTGCGTACCCATTGTCAAACTTCAGGTTGGAGTTTGACGGAGCAAGATCCGTTTAATAACATAGG
>JALEHC010000649.1 GCA_022763215.1 Saprospiraceae bacterium | reverse complement strand
GACAAGCAATGGTTTGAGCGGTAGCAATCCAGAATTGCAAACAAATATAAATATTTTCGCACTTGCGAATACATTTCTAAAAGTCTGATTTTTGTCAGCTAATTATTTTTGCCAATCCCAAAGTACGACTGCCCAGTGTTCGCCTTCCGGAGAAGTATAGGAATCAATGGTTTGGAACCCAACTCTTTCGTGGGCTCGGATAGATCGGGCATTGCGATGCGCAATTTCTGTTACACAATATTGATACTTTTCAGACAGATAGTGCTGCATCCCACGCAGCAGCATATCAAAAGTACCTTTCCCCCGATGACTTCTGGCGACACACACCTGTCCATTTAGCACGTAAGTGCAATCTTTCAAAGGCGTTTGTTGATAGCTTATCAAATCGAGTTGATCAAAAAAAGGAATGAGAATCGGAATCGTATTGCGCATGCTTCGCGGCATAGCTAATACATAAGCAACGATTTTTCCCTGGTCTTTAATAATGACCTGAGGTTCTTTGGCTACCATTTCTTCCATCAGTGCGAGGTCGTGTTTGACGGTTAGGAAGCCATCTTGTTGAACATCATTGGCAGAAAGTGCTTCTTCGAGGTTCTCTGCTTGTAGGACGAGCATCTGTTCGATGTCTTCCTGGGTTTTGAGTATACTTATTTCCATATTGAAGTAGTTAGACGGAATTACACCTATTTATAATCGTGATCCGGCACCATTAATAAGCTATATGAGCATGAAAATAGACCGAACAAATATAATGTCTGGCCTTTATTTATCGTTAGGGAAGATAAACTTAGTTGAAGCGGAAGTTTTGATTTTTATCGACAAAAGTGGGCCTAAATGAATGTTATCGGTCAAATATAAGGGACGAGAAAGTAGCATTTTTTGCATTTAAAAGCTTAAATTGTGTAAGAGAGACTGCACGGAATTTTTATTTCCTCCGCATTCCAATTGCTGCTTGTTGTGTCAACCTTTTATTTTAAGGTGAAAAACACATCAAAATCAGCTGAAACATATTCTTTAGGCAGCGAATTCCCCTTCCGCAGCATCAATTTATAAATGAACCACCCTCATTGGGGGCTGAAACCATGCCAGCAAGTGACAGATAAAGAACTCATCAAGGGCTGTTTGCGAGAAAACCGGCAATGCCAACAGGAGCTTTTTCGGCGATACGCCGGAAAAATGCTGGCAGTCTGTATGCGCTATGCTAGGCATCAAATGGAAGCAGAAGATATTCTTCAGGATGCTTTCATCAAGATTTATGACAATATCTCGAAGTTTGAGTTTAAAGGTTCATTCGAAGGCTGGATTCGCAGAATTGTGATTAATACGGCACTCAAAAATTACAGCAAAAAGAGTTTTAAAAACGAGCAAATCGGAATCGATCATTTTCCAGACAAATCAATGGAACCTTCGATCTATGCAGATTTGCACGAAGAAGCGCTCATGGGCCTGGTCGATCAACTACCCGATGGCTATCGACTGGTGTTTAATTTATACGCGGTAGAAGGCTATTCCCACAAGGAAATTGCTGATATGACAGGGATTAAGGAAAGTACCTCCCGCTCTCAATTGGTAAAGGCAAGAAAAATGTTACAAAATAAAATTATCGAACTACAAAAGGTGGCGGTATGAACCGACGACATCCTGTTGACCATATTTTTCAGGACAAACTGGCTGGCTACGAAGTGGATGCTCCTATGCACTTATGGGATCGCATCGATCAGCAGCGCGACTGGAAACACAAGCTTCGGAACCATTTCCGACTCCAATGGGCTCGCTATGCCGTTGGGATAGGTGTTTTGGCTAGCCTCCTCCTGACTGCTAGCCTACTGAATCAACCTGAAATTGATCATTTCCCTATTCCGATGGAAATGAAAACCACTGCTCAGCTTGCGCCAAATCAAGAATCTACTTCTACTAAGGTGCCAATTGAACCCATTCAATCAACAGCTTCTTTAAAAACGAATGTATCGAATAATACAGCTACACTTTCTTCTAATTCCATTCATTCAGAAGATACGCCATCTACTATAGCTTTCGCTGAAATTCCTAAAGTTTTAGCTGTAGAAGAGCAGCAGGATAATGCTTCAACTACAACTCAGAAACCAGTAATTGGTCTTGATAATACAATAGAAAAGATATCCTCCAATTCAGACGCAAATACCGCTGAAATCGCAGCTGTTATTGCCGACGATCCAGTTTCTAATCAATCACTAAGTGAACTTTTATTGCTCGATGGAAAAACGAGTAGCCTTCCGTTTTTGGAAAGAGCACTTGGCGATCAACTCCAAATTACAGACACAGATTGTGCAAAGTTTGGTCCTGAAAAAGGACAAATTTTTGTTGATTTTCTCGTTTCACCAGATATGGCCTTGCGAGAAATGAGTCCACTCAATGAAGAGTACCGCGATTATGTGCGCCAACGTCAAAATACAGAAGACCCTTCCTTCGCATTCAGTGCCGCTTTGCGGGTTTCGGTAGTTTCTGGTGCTGGGTTTGTCATGCGAAGTGGTCTGAGCTATTCCCAAATCAATGAAAAATTTGAATATGTCGATCAGAGTGTTGCCATTACCACTATTGTGGAAATAACCAACAACATGGGCGAAGTAATCGGCATGGATACCATAGAACAAACCGGCGTACGGAAAAAAATTACACATAATACCCTGCGGACACTTGACCTGCCCATTATCATGGGGTATGAAATGTATTATGAAAAGTTTGCTTTCTCTATCAATGCCGGGCCTTACCTCAATCTGCGTTTCGACCAGACCGGAGATTTTTTATCACCTGATGACTTGCAACCCGTAAGTTACAGTAGCAATGACCCCAATGGAGTACGGGCTTTCAAAAAGCAATTGGGAGTCGGTTGGTTTGGTAGTTTAGGCTTTCAGTATAATATCGATAAAAAGCTGTTTTTGTTGGTGGAGCCTTATTTCAAAATTTATCCAAAATCATTTACCAGAAAGGATTTTGCTGCGCAGCAGCGATACTTTACTACCGGCCTTTCCATTGGTTTGAGACGTCAACTTTAAAAAAATCAAAAAAAAATCACACACAGGCAGCGTTCTGAAGTTTGTGGTTATCTCTCTTTTGAAATCTGTTAGGAAACTAATAGTGTTGTATAATTTAAAAGAGTAATAATCAGACTTCAATGAGTTTATTGCGAAAAATACTGGCGTTCTCTCTGCTTCTTCTTTTCGCTTGCAAGCAAGACATTGATGTTTTCATTCCGGACACCGAGTTGTCCATTATTCCTTCAGAAACTACAGAGGCTTTAGAGCAGTTTGTCGCACAGTACGAACCCGTTTTATCCGCTGTATCACATTCGGCGGATTCAAGCTACGTCTATAATGAGGCTACTTTACAATTAGAGTTGCCGGCTCGTTTATTTGCTGACAATGAGGGCGAATTGGTAAGCGGGGATATTGATTTGCAAATTGGCAATATTCCAAAGAAAGCAGATTTGATCAAAAACAACTTGCCTAATGTAACAGAAGATGGCAACTTCTTTCAGCAGTTTGGAGCATTTTACCTACAAGCCAATCAGAATAATAATTCACTTGAATTTGCCGAAGGGCAGGAAGTACAGGTACTCATTCCCCTTTCGGGAAATGTAGCTCAACCTTATATTCAGCTTTTTCATCGCACAGATAACAAGGGGTTACACGGTAAGTGGAAACTGATGCCTCAAGAAGTGGCTTTAACCGAATACTATAATGAAGAAACATCCAGCTGGCAATCAGCGTATACTTTTACAATTGATAAAGCCGGATGGTATGCCTGTGGGGTATTTATTTCTTCTGAGCAGGGCTTGAGCGACCTTTGTATAGGCTTGCCCGCAG
>JALEHC010000648.1 GCA_022763215.1 Saprospiraceae bacterium | reverse complement strand
TCATGTTTTTGCATCAATTCTTTATGGCGATTCATCATATCCGCATGCTCTGCCTCTAATGCCAAGTGTAAAGAATCAGTCGTTGCATCAGCCATCTGACTGTGCTCTTCCATCATTTTTTGATGCATTTCTTCCATTTGAGCATGTTCCTTTTCTAATTCTTCGTGCTCAGCTTCCATTGATTGGTGTTCTTCCATCATTTTTTTGTGCTCCTCTGAATCTGCTGGATTCGACCCACAAGCAAAAAATAAACCTGATACCAATAAAATGGCAAGAAAATTTTTAAATTTTAAATACATAGTTTCTACATTTTAGTATTCGAATAATGCCGAAAAGATACTCCGCAGTAACCGCATTAAAGAATGCATTCTGGTATGAAGTATGAATTTTACGGGCAAGTACTAAAAAAATACTATTCTTGTAAAAAATTTTTATGCGACACCTATACTTCCTCCTTTTACTGGGGCTTTTTGCCTGTCAAAATGAGCAATCCAAAGACGTACCAGCTCAGCGTTTCGCGACCCTAAGCGGCCAGGTCAATATGCCGGGAGCCAGCAAAGTCAGTTTGTCTTCCAATAATAGTCATCGACTAGATGCCCCTATGCAGAACGGGCAGTTCCAGCTTACGCTAGATCGTATGCAGACCGATCACTACCGCTTGTTTCTTGGTGGCTTGCAAGCCGAATTGTACGCGCCAGCAGGTGCCAATATGCAGGTAGATGCACAGCCTGGAAATGTGCGATTTAGCGGCGACTTTGCAGCCGAAAACAACTACCTCAACGAAAAGCTGTACATGATGGATACCATGACGGCCGATCGTCTCCTCCTTGACTTGCCGCCCAATGCATTTGCCGAAAGGCTAAAAAGTAAAAAGCAGTTGCTACAAAGTCAACTTCAGCAATTTAATGGCTTATCCAGTGCGTTTCAGGCTTACGCCGAAAAAATACTCGAATATCAGATTCGTCAACAATGGCAAGACTACATTTTCAAAAATCAAAGCCAGATGGATGCCATCAAAGCCATTATCGGAGATGATCTTTCTGATTATCTCGTCAAGCTCGATCAAGCAGAATTGATTATGTATCCATACTTCCACAATAATTTGTGGCGTAATTTTCAGCAACAACAACAATTATCGGGTTATGAAGGCGATGATGAAAGAGTCAATGCCGAATTTCGATTCGATATGCTGAGTAAACAAACTGCGCCGGGCAGTGAAATTCGATCTATACTTTCCTATTCGGTAATGAATCAATTGCTCAATTTTTATCGAGGAAGTAAACTGCCGACTTTTTATGAAACATTCACCGACTATTGCCAAGATTCTGTTCAGGTTCAGAAAGTTACGACTCGATATCAGCAATTGTTACCACTGATGCCTGGTCAGGCAGCACCACCTTTTAGTATTTCCAGTTATAATGGCGAGGATGTGAGTCTGAGCCGTTTTGATGGCCAGTATAAGGTGATTAATCTGTGGGCAACTTGGTGTAAGCCTTGTATCGAAAAATTTCCGGAATGGAAACAAATACAACAACAATTTGCAAATGAGCCGATTGCATTTTTGACTGTTTCCATAGACGAAAAACAAGAGCAATGGAAGTCCATGGTAGAAGATATTCAGCCTGGTGAATTTCAGCTTATTGCCGGCGAGAAAAACCAGGGTTCTTTCCGCGATAGTTACATGGTCATCAGAATACCAAGGTATGTAATTATCAGTCCTGACAACAAAATCATTGATGCAGATCGTCACCACATTACAGCTGAAGATATTCAGAAATTACTTGCTGATGGAACGATCTGAGGCGTAAGGTTGCAAGTACCGGTCAAATAAATAAGGGCTTTGTTCGCGAAAACAATCATCAAATGCTTGACAAATTGTATCCGGTAATTGCTTCGAATGATAAAACAATTGAGTGGCCGCGCCAGCGGTCACACTTTTTTGATTGAGTTGGTATTTTTGTATAGATTTTTGCTGATGCTCTTCCAAATGCTCGATAAAATCCTCTGTCCGTTCCTTATTGAGCTGTAAGAAATCTGCAATTTTGCGCAATTCTACTTCAGGTTGTAACATCAAGGCTTCATAATGCACCAATAGCTTTGGCCGTTGATACACTTCGAATGCCAACAAATTTTTGAGATACCAGGAAGGCGGCTGCGGTAAGGTATTATCTTTTAAAAAAGCATTTACGCTTGGATAAGCCAGAATCTTTTCAGCCGAATAATGCCGAACCATACACTCCTTATAATTCCGCAATAACAAAATGATACGCGGGTGCTTTTCCACAATCGGATAGCCACAATGTGCTCGATCGATGATGTAATCCGTCCGGTTTTTGATGTAGCGTTCATGGCCAGGCGTTGGCCGCAGGCTAACAACTTCTATAAAATAGCGTAGCCAGTTGGTACCACTACGCGAATAAGCCACGAGCAAGGGTAACTCATAGCGTTTGAACCCATAAAGCGTGTTTTCCTCCGGCAAAGGTGGAGGAAACGCTTTTTCCCATATTTTCTTGACCCATCCAGCCAACTTGTCCGCTGAATGGGTCAAGGGATTCAAGAAAGGTTGATGCATGCTGGCAGAGTGATTTACGCAGATAATTCAATGACCAGATCATCCTGTTCGACCAGCGTTTTTTCGGTCAGATGGATGCGTTTGACAGTACCCGCCACTGTAGCCGTGATGGTACTTTCCATTTTCATCGCTTCAATAATGAATAGTGGCGTATTCACATCCACTTCCTGGCCTTCCGATACCAATATTTTAGACACGCTTCCCTGAAGTGGAGCACCTATTTCTAGGTCACCACTCGCTTTGCGATGTACTGCTTTTTCCGACTTGATCGAGCGATCTTGTACCGGAATGGAGCGCATTTGCCCATTGAGGTGGAAGAAAACCAGACGACGACCAAATTCATCCGCTTCGGTCATATTCAGGTATTTGATCAGGATATTCTTACCGGGGTCCAGACTTACAATGATTTCTTCATTTGGCTTTAAGCCAAAGAAAAAGGCAGTGGTTGGCAACACACGTACGATACCGTATTTTTCGCGGTTGGCTTTATATTCTTCGTAAACTTTTGGATACAATTTATAAGAAAGGAAGTCACGCAACTTCAATTGATCGCCAAATTGTGCTTGGAATTCGGGCAACTCCTTGTCAAAATCAATCGGCTCCAGATGTGCATTCGGACGGTCTGTATAAGGTGCTTCTCCTTTCAAAATCATCGCCTGCATTTCCGGTGGAAATCCACCTTCAATCTGCCCTAAATCACCACGCATCAAAGCTTTCACACTATCCGGGAAAGATAGTTGATTGCCTTTATTGATGACATCCTCTTTGCTCAATTTGTTAGAGGTCATAAACATCGCCATGTCCCCCACTACTTTTGAAGAAGGCGTCACTTTGATAATCTCACCAAATAACTCATTGGCCGCCTTGTAGTTTTGTTTGATGGTATTAAACTGGTCTTCCAGTCCCAATCCACGTGCTTGTGGTCGCAAATTGCTGTACTGCCCACCTGGAATTTCATGCTGATACACTTCTGCGGTACCGGCACGAAGCTCTGTTTCAAACGGATAGTAATACTGACGAACTGCTTCCCAGTAATTGGAAAACTCGTTGAGTTTTGCCAAGTCCATCGGCTTTTCACGTTCGTGGCCGACCATCATCGCAGCAATGGAATTGAAATTTGGCTGAGACGTCAAGCCAGACATAGAACTAATGGCAACATCCACAACATCTACTCCGGCCTCTATGGCTTTCAGATAGGAAGCAGACTGAATAGATGCGGTGTCGTGCGTATGCAAATGAATAGGTAAATCTACTTGATCTTTAAGTTCCGACACCAACATTTCTGCGGCATAAGGTTTCAACAAACCCGCCATATCCTTGATGGCAATCATGTGTGCGCCCTCATCTTCAAGACGTTTTGCCAAATCAAGGTAATACTGCAAGTTGAACTTAGTCCGGCTGGAATCTGAAATATCGCCAGTATAACAAATACAAGCCTCTGCGATGGCATCTGTTTCGTTTACGACTGTGCGAATACTCGTTTTCATCGCTTCCACCCAATTAAGCGAATCAAAAATCCGGAATACATCAATTCCAGTTTCGGCAGCTTCCACCACAAATTTTTCGATCAGGTTATCAGGATAAGCGGTATATCCTACTGCATTGGAGCCACGAAGCAACATCTGCAAAAGCGTGTTGGGCAATGCTTCCCGCAGCAATTCGAGCCTGCGCCAAGGACATTCTTTTAAAAACCGCAGTGCCACATCGAAGGTCGCTCCACCCCAAACTTCCATAGAAAACAACTGGTGGGCATTGTTGTGGGCAAAACTTTCGGCTACCTTCAGCATATCATACGTGCGCATACGCGTAGCCAGTAGTGACTGATGCGCATCTCTGAAAGTCGTATCGGTATAGTATACAGCGCGCTCATTGCGCAACCATTGTATAAATTCTTCGCGGCCTTTTTCTTTTAACAGGTCTTTGGTGCCTTTCGGCAAAGGCTGACTTGCGTCAAATGCAGGTACCTGAGGGGTCAAAAAGACTTTGGAATCGTCTCTGTACTTGACATCCGGGTTATCATTGACAATTACTTCTGCCAAGTAGTGGAGCATCCGAGTTGCGCGGTCGCGCCAGCGGGGCGGCTCTACTAATTGTGGATGATCTTTTATGAAATTGACCGTTGCTTTTCCCGAACGAAATTCTGGTTCGTTGAGTAAGTTGAGCAAAAAGCCAATATTCGTTTTCACTCCTCTAATCCGAAATTCGCGTAGGGCGCGGTGCATACGATCACTTGCACCTTCCAGCGTACGGCCCCAGGCCGTTACTTTCACCAACATACTATCAAAGAAAGGAGAAATCTTCGCCCCCGGATAGGCACTACCGGCGTCGAGACGGATACCCATCCCTACAGCAGATCGGTACACAATCAGATTACCATAATCTGGTTTGAAATCAGCTGCCGGGTCTTCAGTGGTTACTCGACACTGCAAAGCACAGCCATGCAAGACCACATCTTCCTGTGATTTGATGAAAATCGTTGGGTGATCGAGTGGATAGCCCATAGCGATCAAAATCTGGCTACGGACAATATCAATACCCGTTACTTCTTCCGTTACCGTATGCTCTACCTGCACCCTTGGATTTACCTCAATAAAGTAGATATTTTCCGCTTGATCGACCAAAAATTCGACTGTACCTGCATTGTTATAATTTACGGCTTTCGCCAAACGTAAGGCGTAATCGTACAATTTCTCTTTGGTGGAATCTTTAATCGTTAGGCAAGGAGCAATTTCTACTACCTTTTGGAAGCGACGCTGAACAGAGCAATCTCGTTCGTACAGATGGACAATATTGCCGTAGTTATCTCCCAAAATCTGCACTTCAATGTGCTTGGGGTTTTCGATAAACTTTTCGAGGAATACCGTATCGTCGCCAAAAGCCGTTTTGGCTTCTCCGCGAGCTTCGTGGTATTCTTTGACAAGTTGTTCCATATTGCGAACAACACGCATACCTCGCCCACCGCCGCCGGAGGCGGCTTTTATCATAATCGGAAAACCAATTCTTTCCGCTTCTTTTTTAGCAATTGCTTCGCTGACCAGTGCTTCTTGGCTATCCTCAATTAATGGTACATCTGCCTTTCGAGCTACCTTTTTGGCGGCGACTTTGTCGCCTAACTGATCCATCACTTCGGGTTGAGGGCCGATGAAGGCAATGCCTTCTTCACGGCATCTGCTGGCGAAAGTCACATTTTCCGAAAGGAAGCCATAACCCGGATGGATAGCATCGACCTGCTTGCGCTTGGCAATTTGAATAATTTCTTCAATATCCAGATAAGGCTTTAATGGATCATCATCTGCTCCGATTTGATAAGCTTCATCTGCTTTATATCTGTGTTGAGAATATCGATCTTCGTAAGTGTAAATTGCGACAGTCCGCAATTTCAATTCTGATGCAGCCCGAAGAATACGGATTGCAATTTCTCCACGATTCGCTACAAGTATTTTTTTAAAGCGTCTTTTTTTTAATTCCATATTGCTGTTGAGATTTTTAAGGGATGGTCAGGGCGAATGTGAACTGGGTTAGTTGGACGGAATCCGAATCAGCAATATAATTAATGCTTAATTAGTATTGGAATGGAGAGCTGAATTTTTTACAACAAATTTTAGCCTTTTCTGGAAAGGCCAAAATTTGCTTTTCTCATCGCTTCGTCTATTAAAATGATGTTGTGGATCGAATTCGGACTTCACGAATGCTTGTTCTATTTGACGAAAGTCAAACCCACTATAAATGTTTTAGCTGAACTCGATATAGCGTCCAATAAGACAAATGAGGCTCACTTTGCAATAAAAATACTTGTCCGTTGTGAATATCTATTTTTTTCACCAGACTAGTTGGCAAATGGTAAGGATCGCGGCACTTTCCGGTATATGGATCAACCTCTGCAATAAAGCGCCCTACTGGTTTTCGAAAGCTGGCGAATAGCTTTTTAGTTTTGACATCATAAATTACCTGCTTGTCCCAGTCTTTATTCAAATGAAAATCAATGGGAAGTAAAGAAGTCGGTTTGCCATCCATATCAGTATAAACGATGCTTCCGCGAATAAAATCAAAAATAGCCAGAGAATCTTCCATCGCGATAAGTGGAATTTCGATGCCTTTCAGGAATATTTTGCGATAAAAGTCTCTTTCAAACTCCGCTCGCTGCGCTCGCTTAAAATCGCCGTATTGGATATCAAGCATATTAATGCTGTTATTGCCTTCGCTATGGATCATCCTGTATTTTTCATAGTAGGTTTGGAGCTTATCTTGATTTGCTACCCGATAAATCACTTTGCTTCCGTTGGCATCTTTACGTGCCTTGATAAAAGTTGTGCGTAGGCCCAGATCTTTTTCATAGCGCAAGATGATCTCCTTCTCCAAACCAGCGACACAAGGCTCCAGATAAAGTTCATAAAACTTTCGATTATACTCTTTACCCAGGCTAATCTTATCATTCTGAATATGCAATTCTACGCCTTTGGTAGCAGTCACCAGGTGGAGATTTCCAAGGCAGGATCGGTGAAGCTTCTGAATGCCCTTAAAATCTAATTCCTTTTCATATAGGACGCTTCCCTCCAAATCTGTAAGTACCAAAGACTTTTGCTGGCCGATATAGCGGATATATACGACATAATCATTCCACAAAGAAAAATCCAGTACAGAGTGTTTGGGCCGAGTCACTGGAAGCAGTTCCATTTGAGCAGAAACCTCAATACTGGGCAGTTGGAAGATATTTGCCTTGAGCGTGACCACTTCCATACTCAGGTTTTGGGAAGTGAGCTGTAAGGTATCGGTACGGTAGCCTAGGTAAGAAAATACCACATTTGCCGGAAGGCGAGGTACATTTAGTTGGAAAGCACCACTGCTATTAGTCGTCGTTCCAATATCTTGCTTTTCAAGCAGAAAAACGTTCACGCCCTCCAATGGAAGATTGGTTTCTTCATCAAATACTTTGGCTGTAAAAGAATGCTGAGCACTGAGCAGCAGACTACCGCACAGCAAGAGACAGGTCATCAGGTATTTCATAAACAGTCAGGTTTGTCTCTAATTTACGAAGAAAAAGAGAAAATGACCAGTCCCTTTCAATGCTAATAGTCAGGTTTCTGACGACCAATTATTCGAGCAAAAATTCAAGATCATTTCGCGAAAACTGAGCTTTTCCGACATCCTCGATAATATCTTCTGCCAGCTTTGTTTTACGCTCTTGTAGTTTGAGGATTTTTTCTTCGATAGTCCCTTTTGTGATAAACTTGAAGGCAAATACATTCTTTTCTTGCCCGATTCGGTGAGCCCGCGCAATGGCTTGCTGTTCGATCGTCGGATTCCACCAAGGATCAAGGATAAAGACATAATCGGCGGCAGTCAAATTAAGCCCTGTCCCTCCTGATTTGATGGAAATCAAGAAAGACTGTACTTCCGGATTTTTATCAAAATACTCAATCGCTTCTACTCTTTTATTGGCTGAAGTTTCTCCACTTAGCCACGAATATGGCAAATTTTGCTTTTCAAATGCTTCTTTAAAAAGGTTCAAATGCTTAACGAAAGAGCTAAAAAACAGCACTTTATGACCTCCTTTACGAATGACATCCCAGTGCTCGAGTATATCATTAAACTTACCGCTATCGCGTTTGTATTCTTCGTTGACTAGCTTGGGATGATTAACAATCTGGCGCAGTTTGGTAAGTGACTGCAAAACCATAATCTTGAACTTCGGATTGTCAGATTCAAAATTATCGAGCAGTTGATTACGGGTGGCCGACTTTTCGCGTTCATACATCCGCTTCTGCTCAGGCGTCATCTCCGTATAAAATATTTTGGTACTCAGCGGTGGCAAGTCACGCGCTACTTCCTCTTTGGTACGACGCAACAAATAGGGTTGTACTAGTTTTCTGAGTTGGTCTTTTTTAGCATCATCCTGCTTGCGCTCAATCGGTCCAATAAACTCTCGCTTAAAGAAAGTAAAATTGCCCAATAAGTCAGGATTGATAAATTGCATTTGTGCCCATAAATCAGACAGAGAGTTCTCGATGGGTGTACCACTCAAAGAAACTTTATGGCGAGCCTGTAGCTTATTGATGGCTTTAAAGACCTTACTATCCTTGTTTTTGATCTGCTGACTTTCGTCCAAAATAATGTACTCATACTCCAACTCCTCCAACAGGTCTACGTCTCGCAACGCGGTTTGGTAAGTCGTCAATATCACATCAAAACGGCTGATCAACCGCATGTCTTTGTATCGCTTAGTGCCGGTATGCTTGTAAACACTCAGGCTGGGCGCAAATTTCTGAATTTCGCGCTCCCAATTGAAAACAAGAGAAGCTGGCAGCACAATGAGTGCGTGCAGCGGATTGAGGAAGTCCGCATCATTGGCCTGAAATATATTCAATTGGGGAGCAGCAGTCGATTGAGCAGCCGGTTGTTTGCGCTCCTTGGCATGCAAGAGCGTAGCGATAGTTTGTATCGTTTTACCAAGCCCCATGTCATCAGCCAAGCAAGCACCGAGGTCGTTTTGGTACAACTGCACCATCCATTTCACACCTTCTAACTGGTACGGCCGCAAGGAAGCTTTCAACAAACTAGAAGGCGTAAAGTCTATATTTTCTGGTTCTTCTTCGAGGGTTGGCACATCGCCTAGGCCAACTTCCTTAAGCAGCGTAAACTGTGCTTTGTTGAGTCGCAATTGCTTACCATCTCGCTTCAGAAATTGGGCCAATGCTTTATATCTGGTCATCCACTCTTCTGGAATCAGAAAATAGCTGTTATCGGGTAAGCGATAGAAACGATCACCTTGCCGGATATTTTTGACCAATGCTAAAAACGGAATGGTAAATTCTCCAATTTCGACTTGCCCATAGATATCAAACCAATC
>JALEHC010000647.1 GCA_022763215.1 Saprospiraceae bacterium | reverse complement strand
GGAGCAACGGAAGCGTGGAATCGCTTGGATCATTATTTCTGGAATACAGAGCAATTATCCACCTACAAAGAAACCCGTAATGGATTGATAGGTGCTGATTATTCCAGTAAGTTTTCAGCTTGGCTGGCGCATGGTTGCATCTCGGCTCGCGCGATATACCATGAAGTTGAGAAGTATCAGGACGAAATCGAGAAAAATAAATCGACTTATTGGATGCAGTTTGAATTGCTTTGGCGCGACTTTTTTAAGTATACGGCTATGCGCTATGGCAAGCAAATATTTTTGCCGAAAGGCATAAAAGACAAAGAACAAAACTGGAAATACAGTCCAAAAGCCGTTCAAAAATGGATTGACGGAGAGACTGGTGATGATTTTGTGGATGCGAATATGAAAGAGCTGAAACTAACCGGTTTTATGAGCAATCGGGGGCGACAGAATGTGGCTTCTTATTTGGTGCATCGCCTCAAGCAAGATTGGCGAGTTGGTGCTGCGTGGTTTGAGTCGGTATTAGTCGATTATGATGTATGTAGTAATTATGGCAATTGGATGTATGCAGCAGGAGTAGGCAATGACCCACGTGATCGGGTGTTTAATACAAAGAAACAAGCCAAAGATTATGACTCGGGGGGCGATTATCGTCGCTTGTGGCTGGAAGGAACGGCCAGTTCGAGTGCGTCTTGAATACATATTGGATAAAAACGGACAAATGGGGCAAAAACGAGTTCATTATTCGGGATAATGGAATGCTTTTGTCCACTGCTTATACTTTTTTAGCGTAAATTTATTCATTAACCAGCGCTAAAAATCAACAAATGACCTATTCTTACACGGATATGATGATTCATCTTCGTCATATTATCCGTTATGTAAATTTAGAAAACAAGCGAATAGAGAAAGAATACGGCATTAGTATTCCTCAGCTGCTTTGTTTGAATTATCTGAATCAGAAAGCAGACTTTAAAGCTCGTCATTCTGATATAAAAGAATTGTTGCGCTTGAATGCGAGTTCTGTGACCAACATTATCAAAGGGCTGGAAAAGAAAAAATTGGTGGCTAAGCTTCCAAAATCAAAGGACAGAAGAGTAAGTCTGATTGTAATCACAGAAAGTGGAGCCGCTATTGTTGGTCAGGCAGTGCGTTCATTACAGCATCAGATGGGGGTGACGATAATGCCCTCGCCCAAAGATAAGTTAGAGGAGATTGAACAAGCTTTTGAAACCGTCATTGATTTCTTGAATATACAAGAGGTTTTTCTTAGTTCACAAGTTCATCCGGGTAGTGCGGCTTCTGATAAATAAGTGTCTGAATACGGAGATAATTTGACAAATCGTTTGCCCAATTGAATTGAAATGACTTAAATTTAAGCCTTCTACGGGTAAATTTGAGATCAATGAACTATACAGATATTCTCATTCAGGTTCGAAAAATCGTTCGAACGATTAATTTAGAAAGTAAGCGTATCGAGAAAAAGTATGGTATAAGTATCCCTCAATTGTTATGCTTGAATTTTCTGAATAGCAGGGAAAGTTTTCAGGCAACACCCTCCGAAATCAAAAACTTCCTCAACCTCAATGCCAGTTCGGTGACCAGTATACTAAGCCGGCTGGAAAGCAAAGGGTATATTGCTCGTTTGCCCAATCGAAAAGACAAGCGTGTTGGCTTGATCAGCATTACTGCAAAAGGAGAAAAACTACTGGAAGATACGCCAGAGCCTTTGCATGAGCAATTGTCTCAAAAATTAAAAGAGCTTTCCCCCTCACAACTGACCGAGTTGCAACAATCCTTTGATGTAATTATCGACTTTCTGAATATTGATGAAAGCGGCAAAATTGCTCCAATCATAACGGCGCAGACCGATATACCATCTTCGAAATAATGGGCGGCGGCGGCGCCATTTATCATGTATCAATAAGTTGGAAAAATTAAGTTGAGAGCTTGTTTTCAATTGGAAATAAGCTGCTAAATGGTACCTTTTAAGGTATGCTCTTGCCATTATTTATTAAGTTTTTACACTAAAATAACACGGGTACAGCGGGTTTTGGAGCTTTGTTTTACTCTAAATACTTTCAATTAGAACTAATTAATTAACTTTGCAGTCGTTTTCTTAACAAAAGAGAAATTCGACTATGGATTTTATTGGTTTTACACACACTAGAAGGCTGCTACTTGCGGCCATGTTTATGTCGTTTTCCTTTGCATTGTTTAGTCAAACCCGTACAATTAGCGGAGTTGTGATGGACGATCAAGGGGAGATGGTTATTGGTGCCAATGTTCTGATTAAAGGAACTAGCAGTGGTACCGTTACAGACTTTGACGGAAAGTTTCAGGTGGAAGTGCCTGAAAGCGCCAAAGCTTTGGTGATTTCTTATGTAGGATATGCTACACAAGAAATTTCAATTGAAAATACTTCAGAAATTGAAGTTGTACTGGAGAGCAGTATTCGACTCGACGATGTCGTCGTAACTGCCTTGGGCGTAAAAAGGGAGGAAAAAGCACTGGGTTACTCCGTGCAAAAGCTGGGTGCGAAAGATTTCGCTACCGTAAAGCCTGCCAATATTACCAATGCCCTTTCCGGTAAAGCATCAGGGGTTTATATTACCGGAAATTCGAGTGGACCTACAGCTTCTGCCAACATCAATATTAGAGGTGCCGCTTCACTACTTGGTAATAACCAACCCTTGTTTGTTGTTAATGGTATTCCGATTACGAACGACCTTTTCAGTTTTGATGATGGTTTGAATGGTTCTACCACCATTGACTTCGGTAATGCTGCACAGATTGTCAACCCAGACGACATTGAGTCGATCAACATCTTGAAAGGTCCTGCCGCATCTGCTTTGTATGGTTCTCGTGCAGCGGATGGTGTGATTTTGGTGGAAACCAAAACAGGAGCTAATGCTGACGGTTGGGGTGTTGAATTCAACAACAACACTACATTTGAGACTATTTTGAAGTTGCCAGATTACCAAAATGAATTTGGTTTTGGTGGTGGTGGTAAGTACAGCTATGCCAATGGTACGAACTACATAGGCGAAAACGAATACTACGAAGCTTATGGTGAAAACTGGGGACCTCGTATGAATGGTCAGCTGATCAAGCAGTTTAATTCTGACGGTGAAGCCGTACCATTTACACCTGCTCCAGACAATGTGCGTAACTTCTTCCAGACTGGTATTACTAGCATCAACAATATTGCCATTAGCAATAGTACAGATGATAGCGACACGCGTTTGTCTTATACCAACTTGAGCAGAAGAGGAATTGTACCTAATTCTGACTTGCAGCGTAATACATTTTTTGCCAGCATTGGTAAGAAAATGTTTGATGAAAAACTACAGGCACGCATGAACGCCATGTATGTTCGTTCTGCTTCTGACAACGTGCCAAATGCCGGTTATGACGAATCTTCTTCGATCATGTACGGTTGGTTGTGGTACCCACGTCAGGTAGAGATCAATGATTTGAGAGATTATTGGATTCCTGGGCAGGAAGGCGTACAGCAGCGCTATGTGGAAGACCTTTGGGTGAACAACCCATGGTTGATTGCTTATGAAAATACCAACTCTTTCCAGAGTAATCGCCTGATTGCTAATTTCCAGTTGAACTATGACATTACGGATAACTTTAGTGCTCGTTTCCGTTATGGTGCGGATGTTGTAAACGAAGGTCGTCAGTATCGCAGAGCGCCTTCTACGAAAGGTGTATTGCAGGGAAGTTACCGCGAAGATGAAATTACATTTTCTGAGACCAATGCCGAATTGTTGTTGGGCTATAGCTCAGACAGAGATGGCGACTTTGCATTTGATGTAAAAGTAGGTGGTAATATCATGCGCCAGAATGCCAATTTCTTGGTGGCTAATAACCCAGAATTGAAGTTCTTTGGAACGGACGAAAGTATCTATACTTTGACAAATGCACGTTCAGGCGTGTTGGTCGAGTCACAGAAAACACAGACGGGTATCAACAGTTTATTTGGGTTGATGACTTTCTCTTATAAAAACTTCTTGTACCTGGATGCTACCTACCGCCAGGACTGGAACAGTACCTTGGTTAATCCGGTAGCTGGGTTGGATAACTCTGACTTTAGCTTTGGTTACCCATCTGTTTCTTTGAGTGCGATTGTTTCTGAAATGTTGCAATTGCCAACGACTTCACCAATTTCATTCTTGAAATTGAAAGCAGCTTACGCAGAAGTAGGTAATGGTGCGCCACCGTATTCTTTCGGTCGTACATTCACTCCTCAGCCTGCCTTTGGTAACAACTCTGTCTTTACGACAAATAATACGATTGCGGATGCTAATTTGAGAAACGAGCGTACCACCGCCCTTGAGTTTGGTGCAGATGTTCGTTTGTTCAAAGATCGTTTCCGTATGGATGTGACTTACTATGACATGTTGAGTTTTGACCAGGTGATTTTCTTGCCAGTTGCTAAAACGAGTGGTTATGATTTCAACCTGACGAATGGTGGTGAGATCAGAAACCGTGGTATTGAGTTGTTGTTGAGCGGTACTCCTGTTCGCAATGCCAACTTCTCATGGGATATTACCGTAAACCTTGGTCACAACCGCGCTATCGTAGAAAGCTTGCCGGATGTAATCGAAAGTGGTCGTTACTCTATCATTGCAGATGTATTCCCTGGCGATGAAGGTGGTGCTGACTTGGAATATGTAGCCGAAGAAGGCGAACTATTAGGACAGTTGTACGGACTTGGTTTTGAAAGAGGTCCTGATGGCCGTGTAATTCACGTAGATGGATTGCCGCTACATACGACAGAAAAAGTATCTGCTGGTTCTTTCCAGCCAGACTTGAGATTGGGGGTTTATAACACCTTCACCTATAAAAAGCTAAGCTTTGGATTCTTGTTTGACGGACAGATCGGTGGTAAGATTTACTCTCGTTCTCATGCATTGTACAATACAGGTGGTACGATTACCAACAATGACGATCCAAATCTTGACTTGTCAACATTGGATGGTCGTACTGTATACAGCGTTGATTATGGCGTAGACGGTGAGCCCGTTTATACATTGGAGCAGGAAGGAGGCGTTGTTGGTCCTGGTTGGGACTGGAATGACGCGAACGAAGACGGAGTAATTGACGACAGTGAGTTGACAGAAAATACAGTAGAAGTACCAGCAGGTGGTGCCGGGTATACCGGATATTTCTACAACTACTATGGTAATGGTTTTAACCGTGATAATATTGAAGCCGCTACTTTTGATGCAACTTACTTTAAGTTGCGCGAAGTAAGCATCGGATATGATTTTAGCGGAGCTGGACTAGAGCGTTTGGGTGTAAGCAACCTGAGAGTATCATTGATTGGTAGAAACTTGTTGTTGTTCTCTCGTGTACCAACGATTGATCCGGAGACTTACTCTATCCGAAACGGCTTGTTTGTGAATGGTTTTGAGAGTACGCAGTTGCCATCTACGAGAAGTATTGGATTCACGGTAAACGTGAAATTCTAAGACTGTATACTGTAATTAATATCTCAACCAAAAATTGATCATTATGACTTTTAATATAAAATCATTATCCATTTTACTCTTGTTGGCCGTGTTGGTTTTTCCGGCCTGTGAAGAGTTTGAAGAATTTAATGAAAACCCCAATGAGCCAACGGAAGTATCCGATGATGTGCTTTTGACGGCCTCATTGCGTACAGCCATGAATACGATGGTAACAGAGTCATTCCTGTTGGGTAACAATGCTGCACAGTTGACTTCAAAGACACTGCGTACAGAGATTGATACCTATAACTGGAATGCATTCCCGACCGTATGGGAAGGTTTGTACGAAAGTTTGACGGACATCCATGCCGTAGAAGAAAATGCAAACGAAGCTGGCAACGAACAGTTGGAAGGCGTAGCTAAAGTATGGCGCGCTTTCATCTTTGCTACTTTGACGAATGCTTACGGTGATATTCCTTACACGGAAGCAGTTGGTGGAGCAGATAACAATTTCACGCCAGTGTATGACCCACAGCAGGATATCTATGCCGACTTGTTGTCGGAGTTGGCTTTAGCCAATACCTTGTTGAGTGGAAGCGGTTCTGTTTCAGGTGACATTATTTATGGTGGTGATGCCAGTAAGTGGCAAAAATTGGCGAATTCGCTTCGTCTTCGCTTGTTGATGACTGCTAACAATCGCATTAGCGATGCAGGCAGTCAGTTTGCAGCTATCGTTGATCAGGGAAATATCATGAGCAGCAACGATGACAATGCAACACTTACTTACTTGGGAGGTTTTCCAAATCAATTCCCATTAGTACCGCTGAAAACGGGTGACTTTGATGCAGTGGCTTTGAGCCAAACACTACTTGATGTACTTTCTGGTTACAATGATCCTCGTTTGATGCGCTATGCGCGTCCAAACAACGATGACTTCTCTGATGCTTCTGCCTTTACAGGTGCTGTAAACGGAGCAAACACGGGTGAATGTCCAAAGAATGGTTCTCGTCTGGGTGTACAATACTGGAATGATCCGAACCTGACGCAAGCGCAAGACCTTGGATTGGGCCAGGCAGAAGGTATCGTCATGACCTATGCAGAGGTAGAATTCCTTTTGGCGGAAGCCGCAGCAAAAGGATGGATTTCGGATGATATCGAAAGCCACTACCGTGCTGGTATTGAAGCATCAATGGGGTACTACCAAGTAGATGTAGCACCATTTGGATGGAGCAGCTTTGATGATTTCTATATGAACTCAGGCGTAGCTTATAATCAGGTTACGGACATCTGGGAACAGAAGTGGGTAGCATTGTATTTTACTGGTTTGGAGCCATACTTCGAAGTAAGAAGATGGTACTATGAAAGCGACTTTAGCTGGGATGGAATTCCGTTTATCGGGCCATCTTGTCAGAATGTAAATGATGACGTACTGCCGATGCGCTTTTTGTATCCTGGTCAGGAGCAGAGTTTGAATGCCATTAATTATGAAGCAGCCGTAAACAAGCTGGGTAGCAATAGCATTAATGCCCAGATGTGGCTGGTACAATAAGTTAGCTTGGCATAAGTGACGGATCAAAATTACAAACTAGTGAAATTTGTCAGTGCAAAATGATCGAACTAATTGATGATAAGAGCATTAAGAGGTTGTTTTGTGCTGGCTGGATAAAATTTTACTTGTTTGTAATTCCGTCTAACTGCCTAATCAATAAACAATTACAGAGGGTAAGCGTTGGGCCACTAACACCGACGTTTACCCTCTTTCTGTTTTTTCTGCTTCTTCGGTAGGGCAGAAATTCACAGGTTTTAAATTGAGTTTACATGGCAAATAAGAGTAATAAATATTTTGATATCCACGCTCCGGTATTTTATCCGGCGGCAGGTATTATCCTGTTGTTTATCGTGTTGACATTGGTTATTGGAAAGCCAATGGAGAGCGTATTTTCCAGTATTCAATCTGGTATTACAGCAAATATGGGCTGGTTGTTTGTATTTGCCGTAAACGTTTTTCTGGCGTTTTGTCTGTACTTTGCTTTCAGCAAATACGGAGCTATTCGGATTGGTGGAAAGCATGCCAAACCTGAGTTTTCCACATTTGCCTGGTTTTCCATGCTATTTAGTGCCGGTCTGGGTATTGGTTTGCTGTTTTATGGTGTAGGAGAACCGATGATGCACTTTTCAAATGAGGTGATCAACGAAGTGCCTCGTTCGCCGCAAGCGGCTCGAACGGCAATGAAATACACATTCTTGCATTATGGCCTGCATGCCTGGGGCATTTATGCCTTGCTGGGCTTGGCACTAGCCTTTTTTACGTTTAACCGAGGATTACCTTTGACTTTGAGATCGGTATTTTATCCGATTTTGGGCGACCGTATTTATAGCTGGATTGGTGATGTGGTCGACGTAGTAGCGGTAGTAGCTACCTTATTCGGACTGGCAACCACGCTGGGCTTTGGGGTACAACAAGTATCAGCCGGACTAAACTATTTGGTCGGTACATCCGATACTACTCAAATGCAGGTTATCCTGATTGCATTGATTACAGGAGCAGCCACGGTATCGGTCGTGTTAGGTCTTGACAAAGGGGTACGAGTTTTGAGTGAATGGAATATGAAACTCGCCTTGGTCTTTCTGGTATTAATGCTGATTCTTGGCCCGACCGTTTATCTACTTGATGCTTTCATTCAAAATGTGGGAGTATATTTCCAGGAAGTGATTGAGTTGGGAATGTTGACCGAAGTATATGATAACACAGAATGGCAGCACGACTGGACCATCTTTTACTGGTCGTGGTGGATTGCTTGGTCACCATTTGTGGCCATGTTTATTGCACGCGTATCTAAAGGTCGAACGATACGCGAATTTTTTATGGGCGTGATGTTGGTACCTTCCTTGTTAACTTTCTTTTGGATGTCTGTTTTTGGCGGTTCTGGTTTATATTTGGAACTAAACGAAATTGCTGTTATTTCGGATGCTGTAAACGAGAATATTGCAACGGCTTTGTTCGTGATGCTGGAAGAATATCCATTTAGTGTGTTTACTTCTATTGTAGGCATTGTTTTGGTAACGAGTTTCTTTGTCACTTCTTCCGATTCTGGTTCGTTGGTGATCGATAGTATTACTGCGGGTGGTAAGCTGGAAGCACCAGTTGGACAGCGAATTTTCTGGGCGACCACGGAAGGCGCTGTTGCGGCAACTTTGTTGTTAGGTGGCGGTTTGAAAGCACTGCAAACCGCTTCTATTATCAGTGGATTACCATTTACCATAATACTACTGGTGATGTGTTTTAGTTTGCTGAAAGGTTTGCAAGAAGAGATGGAAGAAATACAGCAGGAACGCGTTCTGAAAGAACGAGAATCTTATCAGCAAGTGATTAGTCGTTTATTAGAAAAACGTAAAGAAAAAACAAAGAACCCATGACAAACATCAAAAAAATGCTGATCGGTCTCGATCTGACTGAAATGGATGATTTGTTGGTACAGTACACTTCTTATTTGTGTGATGTACTACAGGAGGTAGACGAGGTCGTATTTGTACACAATATCCGATTGAGCGAGCAAGAAGACATGAACGAAATTTTGTCGATGCTCGACAAACCATTGGAAGAAGTGGTAGCAGAAGGCATACACGAAACCATTGATAGCCACTTCAGGCCTGCCAAAACCAATGTAAAAACCCATGTTTCTGTCGAACGCATGAGCTCGACGCCTTCTTTTTTGGCTGCCAAAGCCAAAGAGCATAGCGTAGACCTGATTGCCGTCGGTAAAAAACTATCGTACCGGGGTTCTGGTCTGGTCGTGGAGAAGTTGCTTCGTATTATCTCCACCAGCACTTCTGTAATGTTGGTGCCAGAGACGGCTTATCATCGTTTTCAGGAAGTATTAGTACCCATTGACTTTTCGCGTCATGCCAAGAAGGCGGTAGCTGCCGGGCACTATTTTCGGGTGCATCACGATGCCAAGTTAACTTGTCAGCACGTATTCAATGTTCCCTCTTTTTATTTTCCGGCTATGGCCGAAAGTGGCATGGAGAAACGGCTACACCAAGCAGCCGAGAAGAAGTGGAATAAATTTGAAAAAGAGCTGAAAAGCGAAGGTATTGATCAATTGGAATGTGCTTTATCTTTCAATCCGGAAAAAAGTATAGCCGAAACCATCTACGATCATGCCGTGCGTACCCACAAAGACTTGATCGTCATGGCTTCCAAAGGAAAAGGCGGCATTGCTAGTTTTGCAGTAGGTAGCATTGCCATGCAAATGGTAAAATACGACTTACACATTCCTTTGTTAATTGTAAAAGCAGGGGATCGGTAAAAAAATAGATTTTGCAAAAAAAAGAAGCTGGCGTTTTGCGCCGGCTTTTTTTATGCCATGTCCTCAAAATGTCGCAAGCGACCAATCCATTTGTGCATATATTACTATTTTTATCTAGCGAGCTACTGCAAAGTATGCTCGTACCTCTTCGCCAGCCTCTTATTTGCCGAACCTGCCCGCCGAATGGCGTGAAGGCAGCAAGAGAAAAGCAAAGAAGCCTGTATTTTAACCGTTACTAAACATCTTCTCGATTCAAAACAGACACGATGCTACACAAATACCTAATTGCGCTAACTTTTGTAATATGCTATGGTGCAAGCCTAATGGCTCAGCAAGCTGATTTCGATAATGCCAAACTAAAAAAAGGTTTGGAACTCATAGAACAAGGGAAAGAGTTGGAAGCCATTCCACACTTGCAGGCAGCAGTAGACAGTTTTGAAGCCCAAAAAAACTGGGCTGCCTACAAAGCCGGGAGCGAGTACTTGCTAGAGGTGCATTTCAACATGCGAAAAATACAGGCAGGAGTAGCCATCGCAGAAAAAACGATTAGCACTTTGCGTGAAAACGCACCCGACCAAAACTTACACCAAATATATGGCTACCAGGGGGCATTGAATAGCCGACACAACCCACCTGCCGCGGTAGAGGCACATTTGCAACAGCTGGAATCACTGGAAAAGATAGTCGAAAAAGACAGCAGTTTTCAGTATGCTGAAGCTTATAACGATTTGGCGGAAGCCTACCTCAATTCGCGTAATTTTGCGAAAGCAGTCGATTATTACAAGAAAGCCGGGGACGTTTGTTTGGCTACGGCCAAAACCGAAAAAGAGGAGCAATTTATGTGGCTGGTGTATTACAATTTAGGCTTTGCGAATTCGGTGATGGGATCAAGCGACCAAGCTTTGGCGTATTATGCACAATCAGAAGCGGTGTTGAAGAAATTTGATATGTGGAATCAGGTGGAAAGTATCCGCTTATCGCAAATGGTGGCGCGAGAATATAGCATAATCAATGAGCCCTATCGGGCACTTGCACATGCCAAGAATATTTTATTTCGGATAGAAAAAAGTGAATTAGACGGCTTTTTGATTCGACAAAGTTTGTTGCCTTACACCTACACGATTTTAGCATTGCAATATAGAGCGATCAATGATTTTGAAAATGCGATAGAAAGTTATCGAAAAATACTGGAATTATTGGAAGAAAATCGAGGTCAAGACTTCCAGTTTTTCTCAAATTATGTCCGACTCGCCAGTGTTTATCGGAGTGCAGGACAAATTGATTCGGCGCAAGTATACCTTCAAAAAGCCGATGAAATTATTGATGGATTTTCGGATGCTCAAAAGTCGAGTGGTTCTTATGCTTCGAGTTTGCGGATGCATGCGCAGGTATGGGGATTTGTATATATAGCCAAGGGGGAATATGAAAAAGCAGAAACTTATTTCAGGCAGATGTTGGCGTATAGTCAGGGATTTACGCGAACTTCTTACTCCTACCTCATGGATATGTCTCACCTTTTTACGTCTTCCGGGCAAATAGACTCAGCGATTTATTACAGTCAGCAAGCATTATTGGGTGCCTGCTTTGACCCGGAAGCTGTTGGAGATGGGCTCCCTAAAATGAGCAATATCCGAAGTCCCGAGAATATGTATCGGATACCATTGAGAAGAAGCAGGCTGGAAGTTTTGGCGCAAGCCGGAAAAGAAGGAATCGAAAAAGGCTTGACTTATATTGATTTTTCAGACAAAGTACATCGCGAAAACCTAAGGCGGATGAATGTCTTCAGGGGCAATAGTAAAACGCTTGTCGAACAATCTGTACCCGTGTATCAGCAAGGAGTTGTATTCGCCCATCAAATGTCGGACTTGGAAGCGGATGCTGAGTGGGCATATCGTGCTTTTGCTTATGGGCAAAGAAAAAAAGCCCAAAAGTTGTGGTTGTCTTTATTAGGGAGTGACGCGCGGCAATTTGCCAACATTCCGGCGACAGTGCTCGAAGAGGAAAATAAGTTACAAACGCAGATACAGGGATACCGAGAACAATTGCAGACCGCTCGGGAGCAAGGCGATACAGCACAAATGAGAGTAGTAGAAAATGAATATTTATTTGATACTCAAAATAAATACCAAGCTTTAGTTCGGACCATGGAGGCGGAATACCCTGAATTTTATGCCTCCAAATATCAATTTGAAGTGCCGAGTGAAGCTACCATTCAAAAAGAACTACAAAAAGATGAATTAATATTAGATTATGTGGTGACGGACTCTGCATTATACATTTTTGCAATAGGAAAAAATCAAGCTTTACAAGTCGAAAAAGTCGCATTGAAACCTGATTTTAAAGATCAGATAAATCGAATGAATCAACTATTGCGAAATTCGCCTATGAATCGTCCACGTTCGAGAAATCAATTTATCCAATTAAGTTATGGGTTATATCAACAATTGATTCAACCATTTGAAAAAATGATCCAAGATAAAGACCGTTTGATCATTATTGGAGATGGTTTGATCAGTTATGTTCCCTTTGAAGTGTTATTAGCTTCCGATGTGTCGAAACCCTTTACAGACTTGGGTTTTCTGATAAAAGAAAAAGAAATTTCGTATCATTATTCGATTAATTTATTGCTTAAGAGCAGGCAAGAAGCCGTTCGTGGCGAAGGTGCATTATTTGCCTTTGCGCCAGTATTTGACAAGCCCTCTGCTGCCATGACGGAGTTGGCAAGCATGCCCGGAAGTGAGGACGCGCCGACCCAAAGATCCACTGAGACCGATGGCACATTTCGGGCTTTACCCGAATCAGAAAAAGAAGTCCGCGGCATAGCCGATGTTTTTGAACAAAAAGGATATACGAATTATAAATTAAAATTTCGAGAAGAAGCAGATGAGCAAACCTTAAAATTGAATTTGGAGGAAGCCTATCAATTTATTCATGTTGCCAGTCATAGCTTCGCTAATCTGGAAGAGCCCCGTTTTTCGGGGATAGCCTGTTTTAGTCCCCTTTCGGGAAATGAAGAAAACGGCATTTTATACACCGGTGAAATCTACAATACCAGCATTCAGGCCGATCTGATCACCCTCAGCAGTTGTGAAAGTGGCTATGGTGCGCTCGACCTATCGGAAGGCATACTAGGTCTGAACCGAGCATTTATATACGCTGGCGTACCGAACGTCGTGTATTCGCTTTGGAAAGTGTACGATAAAGTCAGTGCCCAACTCATGATCCAATTTTACGAAGCCGCCCTGACAAACAACGATTACTCGGCAGCCCTACGCGAAGCCAAGCTCCGCTTACTAGAAGACCGCAGCACGGCCAGCCCACATTATTGGGGCGCGTTTTTATTGATGGGGAGGTAGTGGGGGAAACACTTGGAAGGGCCATATTGGCCTACTGGAAAGGGAATGAAAGTCTTTTTGATGCTGTTGTGTATAGACGATATATGCCCCAACGCCTTTTCCAAGTGCTTTTAATACACGTTACTCTTATGATGATGCAGGAAATATTGATTCATTAATTCGTAATGGATTTGTTGGCTATAATGATGCTGGTCTTCTTTGACGATAAAGACGAAGACGGCCAGATCATGACCGAATTGCAAACGGATGATCCGGAAGAATTAGAAGTACG
>JALEHC010000646.1 GCA_022763215.1 Saprospiraceae bacterium | reverse complement strand
TTCGGTTGGTTCAAACCATCTGGGTCTATCCAGAAAAGCTCTGGATTGCCATCCCAAACCGGTGTGCCACTCATGCCAGGAAATTGAATGCCAGGCTCTCTGAACGGACGGCTTTCGGTCGTATACAAAGGCGCTAGATCAGCGCCTGTACTTGGCCCAGCTGCCGTGGCGACAAAGCTGACAATCATGCCCTCAACTGCTTCCAAGGGATGCGGATCAGAAGGGGTATTTGACGGAAATGACTGGTCAAAGTCAACTACCGGAGGTAAGGTTTGTCCGACATCAACAATATCGAGTTGAAGACCAAGTGCATTAAACTGCGTATTGCCATCTACTTCATTAATACGGCCGGAAACAGAAACCAAATCACCAACCAAGACATCAGGATTATTGATATTAACCAGAATACCATCAGAAGTTGTCGGATCATTATCAGAACGATCGGGAGGTGTTTGCATAAAAAAATGATCATCCCCTACAGCGGTAACAATATTTTGCACGGTAGTGACGACCTCCTGATTGTAGGGGCTGCTGGTGGTATTACTTTGTATTTCCCAGATTTCTAAAAACTGGGCATGAAGTGGGGCTGAGTACCACAAAATTGTCAAAATGAACAATAAAAAAAATCTTTTCAATCTGTCTTTTCTCATTCCTGTTAAATTAGTAGTGTTTTTTGAACAAACAAGGATAATTATATCTTATAAGGAGTATGAATACAAATAATGAATCCCTTTTTGATAAGGCGTATAACCCTATATTACAGGCGGGTTTGACCTTTGGAGGCGTTGTTGCCTTCGTATTGATCGCAAAAATAGTCAAATTAACAGGATTGATTTACGTTCCGCAGCGATTTCCATGGATGACAGCAGCTTCTTTTATGCTACTTTTTGCACTTTTTAATAGTGTCTTTTCCTTGTCATCACAAAACCTGATTAAATATTGGGGGAAGTCTATTTATAGTTTTATGGGGCTAGCCGCCGCCGCAGGCTTATTTGCTTGGTTAACTTCAAGCATGACCATTGGAGAGGCTGGCTCGTATCGTTGGATCTATATTGTGGTAACGATAGGGTATTTGATCTTTTTGGGCATGATGGCTTTTTTGAAAAATATAGTCGAGTTTGCTCAAAAAGAAGAATGGAATCATCCGAGAATTAGAAGAAAAAACAACAAAAAAGAATAGTATGAGCTGGAGATCTTATTTTTTAATATTCATTCTGCTTGGCTCTTTTGCCTGTACAGGCGGAAGTCAAAACACGGCTCAGCAAAGCACAGAAAATCAGATGTATGTCCCGGTAAAAGGAGATGATTTGACGAAAGTCGAAAAGTCTGATGAAGAATGGAAAGCAGAACTGAGTAATCAGGAGTACAATATTTTGCGTCAAGCAGGAACGGAATATGCCTTTTCAGGTGATTTGTGGAACAACAAACAAGAAGGACTTTATACTTGTCGGGGTTGTGGATTGCCATTGTTTGACAGTGCAACCAAGTTTAAGTCGGGTACTGGTTGGCCGAGCTTTTATCAGCCAGTCAAAAAAGCTTATGTGGGGGAAATTGTAGACCGCTCCCACGGAATGGTTCGAACTGAGGTAGTTTGTGCACGTTGTGAAGGGCATTTGGGACACGTTTTTCCGGATGGACCACAGCCAACCGGGCTCCGGTATTGTATCAACTCCGCTTCGCTTGACTTTATTCCAAAATCGGAAGTGAAAGAATAACCAATCCGAAACAAGAAATGCCCTCCATAATATGGAAGGCATTTCTTGTAATTTATTCAACTCTAATAAACCTATAGCCAAAGTTATCGCAACATTCATCTGTCAGAAACAAGCTGTCTATTTGTTCCAGACTAAGATTTTTTTCAGCCACCATTTCAAAGATCAAAACCGAATCACTCGGCTCGGTAATCCTGAAAAGCGACGGTTCGGTATCACTAAACGTTAGGGCATAAGTACCACTAAAGGTATTGTTGAGGCTGTCGGTAAGTGTATAAATGTCGTTTTCCTCAATGGTAAGTGTCTCAAATTCAGCATCATAACCATGGCCTGTAAGGCCACCAGTGATTTGTTGTAATTGCCAAGTACCAATAATTTGTTTGTTGAGTGGTGCCGGTTCGTCATCTTTGTCACAAGCAAGAGTGGTAAAGAAAGCAAGGCACAACATCAGGATCGTTCTTAAATTCATAATTCATTATTTTTTTTGCCAGACGGAAAATATGTAGGAATTGGTTGGCGCGAAATGAGGTCTTTAACAATTTGGTAAGAGGATTAGGATATATTTGTGGAGGGATAAGGGTACAAGTTGTTTTATAATATTTTTATCGGTTGTCAATAAAATTGACTTTAATGGACAAGGGACATAAATTAGTACTTTGGAAGTTGTCCCATTGAAGATAAAACACGGAAATTATGAAATCTCCTACCGGAAAGTTGGGGTGGCCTACCCTGGAAGATTTAATCTATGAAGTTATTGATGGCAAACCTGTTTTTTATTCTAAAGCTCATACGGTAATGCAAGAATTGTTGCTGGTGGATGAGTTGAAGTTTAGTGAGTCTTCCCAACCTGGGGTATTGTCTGCTATTTCGCAATTTTTATGGGATAACCTTCCGGAAGACGAATACCAAATTTTCACCAATGGTATTGGTTATGAACCAGATAGCGAGAATCATCTTGTATTGGATATTGCTGTTTGTGATAAAGAAAAAATGGAAGGCCAAAACCTATCAAAAGCTTTACAAGTAGCACCAGAGTTGGTCATTTTGAAAGATTCTGTCGCTGGTATTGATGATCCAACAAGGTTATTAGGGTATTTCCATGATAAAATCCGCAAACTGATTGACCATGGTACAGAAAGGGTCATTTGGATTAATACTATTAGTCAGCTTATGACTGTAGCCGATGATGATGGCAACTGGTACACGGTAGATTGGGAGGAAGAGATCGAATGGATCAATGGCCTTGAAATGACCTTGGAAGATATGTTGGCCGAGAGTACCTTCTTCCCGCCAAGGGGTGTTGCCAAAAGCGATGACGAGTAAAATTACTCGTCATTACTTTCTTTGGTTAGTTTTTCTTTTCGGGCGATTTTCTGGTCGTTATTACTTTCGTAAATGGTATAATTCTCGTATTTGACCGGATCAATTTCTGCCCAAATATCTTTCCCGATATTGCACAGGGTGACAAACTCTTGATAGAGCTGATTGCCTAATTCTACTCGTCTTTCGACAGATATATCACGATCGGCAACTTTATCCTGCTGAATATTGAGCGCATTTTCAAAATCGCGACAAGCTGCTGTAATCCTGCTAATTACATTTTCATTTACACCAACATCTTCGAGGAAGTCAATCTGTTGTCTGGCAACTCTTGCCACGCGTCGAGCGCAAAAAATGAGCTGAGCATCTGTCATATCGCCTAGTTTGGCGGTGCCAAATTTGCGATAGCGGCCAGTACGATTGCTATATTTCATAGCCACACGAGTCATGAGACTGCGAATGGCTGTTTTGAGCTTTTCGGATGCTTTGTACTTCTTATCGGTGGCAATCATTTGGTCGCCCACTAATTCATCATCATCGGGTAATCCTCTGAATTTTTCACATCGATTCTTAAAACCTTTGAGGCGATCGAGCGAAAAACCATATTGTTCGAAATATTTGATGTCGCGATGCGCGTAGCGAATCCGCTCCATACACTGCAAGTACAGGTCTGCATCAGGAAAATTGTATTGTCGGTGGAGTGCCTGTTTTTTCATATCCAATAGTTTTTCCAAATATAAATGTTTGTGTACAAAAACAAAAGTGTTTTTTTTGAAATTTTAAGTTTTGTTTTAATTCTAAAATTTACTCATTCGTAATTTTCTTTCTTTTAATTTCAAAACGGAGTTTAAAAAGCAGCTCAATTAAAAGGAGAGGAGCTTGCTTGGGAAATCATTTAGCGAAAGCGGTGTAGGAATATTTTGATAGACAGCAGCTTGTGAGAATAAAATTTGGCGAAAGCCTGATGTTAAACTTTTGTGAATAATCATAACTTTGCTTTGTAGAATAAATATTTCATCCTATTTTCACGTCAGTGACTGCGAAAAGAGCGTGGTTTTGTAATTGAGTGACCCACTTGTAGAGTATCCTGATCATTCAGAATGAATGTGTTTTACTCATTTTTTAATTCAATTACAAACAACCATGGCAAATTCAAATATTAATAGTTTAAATCCCACGAACATGAATTCCAAAGTAAATTGCAGTCACTTGGACGGTCGATCGGTTGAGTCTTTAATACCGGAACCGCCCTGACGACTTAACAAACCCTCAAAAACAGACGGATGTTAAGTATCCGTGGGAGGTGTTTTCTTGAGAAAGCACCCCGAGCCTGAACAAACACCTGATTTGTTCAGGCTTTTTTCACTCACCTCAATTGAATAGGATACCAAGCCTACTGCTGTTATCAAAATTAGATTAATACTTATATTGATATAAAATATTTATACAATGGGTAGCAAAGCGGGAAAAAACACCCTATTTTGGGCTTCGTGTCGCCATTTGTTCGATTCTTTGCTAATGCTATTCAATTAACCGATTAAATACTGGCACAAATTACTTTGGAAGCCGAAACTAATAGTCCCATGAACAGAATTCGATTACTGTCAATTACAGTTTTTATCGTACTTCTCCTATTTTCATTTTCTTGTATCAAGATTAATGAGGTCGCTACAGATGATTGGAATGCAGCCTTTGCTTTGCCGCTCCTGCATACCACCGTCAACATGGAAGATTTCCTCGATTCTCTACAACAAGAAGGACAAGTCGATATCGATGAAGATCAGTTTATTACCCTTAATTATACCGACTTCATCTTCTCTGAATCTGCCTCCAATATTTTTTCACTCCAACCATCTTTTGGCTTCCCTATACTCGATACAGCTATTACTGTTGATATTGATGATATTGGACTGAACGATTTCCCTGATTTTACCAGACTAAAAACGGGGCAATTGCAAATTGACTTTTCATCTAATGAAATTGCAGACCTGGATGTGGAATTACAAATTCTGAATCTACAGTTGGACGGGGAGCCGTTTATCTATCAATTCACCATCCCGTTTGACGGAGCACCACCTTCTAATTTTCAAACTACCATCGACTTGGCAGGTTATGCACTCGATTTTTCAAGCGATCTGGAAGTGCGATACATTGCGTTCAATGGACTTGGAGAAAGGGTTTGGTTAATCGGTGATTTTCCGAATCTTAATTTTATCAATCTCGATTATTCTTACGTGGAAGGTAGTTTCCAACCGATCAATTTTGATCTGCCACTAGATTCTTTTGAACTCAATTTTTTCGAAACCGACTTCGAAGGCATGATCGATCTAGCGGATCCACAGCTTTCTTTTCGTTTTCGCAATAGCGTCGGAATTCCACTTATGGTACGTGCTCAGGAATTGAAAGCTGAAACCCAGCAGGCAGGCCGAATCGACTTTATGTCGCCTTTGGATAATGGCTATACCATACAGTTTCCGAGCGTAGCTGGATTAAATGTAGTGGACACCCTCACTTTTAATGTCGATAACTCAAATATAGATGAAGTCGTAAATGCTTTTCCGAATAAAGTAATCTACGATTTGGAGGGGATTGGTTTTCCGTCTGGCACTCAAAATATAAGAGGATTTATTTCAGATACCAGTTCTTTTGATGTTGAGCTTGATATAGAATTGCCATTAGAGGGCTCGGTTTCTCAGTTTAGTTATGAGATCTTAACCGAAGTAGAAGAAAACGATTTGGATATTGCCAAGGAGGTGGAGTTTAAGCTATTATCCGTTAATGACTTTCCGCTGGAAGCAGGTGTTCAGGTGTTTTTTGAGGATGCAGATGGCAAGGTACTAGACAAGTTATTTCCAAACATGGGAACCATCCCTGCAGCCAGCCGTGTCAATTTGGCAGGGCGGGCGGTGACTCCTGGCGAAGGCGAATTGTTTGCCCCCCTGAACGAAAATAAGCTCGATAACATTCGTGATATGCAGCAAATCCGAGTAGTAATAACGCTCAATACTCGCAATGATAATACCTTGGTCGAAACCAAAATATTTAGCGATTACGAGCTAGAACTTAAACTGGGAATGCGTATTACACCCGAAAACTAAAGCCCTTTGAAGATGAAATATATTTTTACCATAATCCTGACTTTTAGCATTCACGGGGCTTTCGCCCAACATGAAATGAGCTTGTTTTTTATGGACGATGTTCATCAGGCGCAACGGGTCAATCCTTCTCACATCATGCCACACAAATTTAATCTGGCACTTCCTTCGATTGGCTTGGATTATTACAATTCTTCTTTTCGCTTGGTTGATTTTTTCCGGAAGGAAGGTACTACTTGGAATGTAGATCCAGATGAAGCAATTTCGAGAATGGATGCGACTAATAATCGCATTGGGCAACATACGCGTTTGGAATCGCTTTCCCTGGCGCTTCGCTTCGGTAAATGGCAAATAAGTGGGTGGCACGCCATCAATTTTGAAACACACGGCCGTTATCCGCGCAACTTGGTGGAATTTGCTTGGTACGGCAACGATCCCTATATCGGCGATACGCTGAGCATCGGACCTGCTTTTGATATGAAAACCTATCACGAATGGGCTTTGGGTACGGCTTTTCAGCCAAATGACAAGTGGTCTTTTGGTGTCAACCTGAAGTTGTTGGTGGGGCTTTATGCTATCCGAACCATGAATTCAGATATCAATGTACATACTGATCCGGAGTATTATCAATTGACCACCCAAACAGACATCCGGGTTTATACTAGTGGCCTTTCTTCAGGCTTATTTTCTGATGATGGTACAGATGGTGATGTACTGGCTTTTACGGAGGCTGCTGATTTGATCATCCGCCAAAACCTGGGTTTTGCAGTTGACTTGGGGGCAACTTACCAGTACAATGACCAGTGGACATTTCGCGCAAGCGCAACCAACCTGGGAACTATTGCCTGGCAGGATACTACTTATGAACACACTAGCAAGGGGAGTTATACTTTTGATGGGGTAGAGGCCAATCCGTTTGATTCAGATGAAGAAATTGATTTCGAGCAAGTTGTAGATACCATTGAGCAAACTTTTGAATTTGCCGAAATGAATAATACCTTTAATACGCCTTTGTCACCAGGCATTTTTCTGCATGCAGCTTATCGAGTTTCTGATACTTATGAGCTGGGAGGAATGCTTTCAGGGCGTTGGTACAATGGTCAATTTGCGCCAGCTATTGCGGTTAATGCCAAAAGGGCATTAGGCAAGCATGTAAATGTGGGGGCTTTTTTGGGGTATCGCTTGATGACCGGAGCAAATCTGGGATTTCATACAGACCTTAATTTTGGCGGGTTTCAAACCTTTTTGGCTACAGATGACCTCTTTACGATACTGCTTCCAGACTATGGTCGAGGAACAAATGTACGATTTGGCATAAATATTCGACTAGGTAGAAATGGCTCAAAAAGTAAGGGTAAGGCTATGTCTGATGCAGAAAAGGCATTGGAGAAAGAGAAAAAGGAAAAATCGATACTTGACAACTTCTACAATCGCAAAAATTAAATTGAGAAAATGATATATTTATTAAAAGATAATCTGTATATTTACAACAGATTCATTTGCGGACTTAATGGATGATTGAAAGCTCATGAGGGTATCAATATCAAACACGAGGAAGGGAGCCTCAACGTTTGTAACAGAAACCCTCTCCAACTTCAAAAGTTGAAGGAAATGTGAAGAACTGGGGAAGATGCCATTGGTGTCTTCCCTAACTTTTTTCTAGCCGCCTGCTTTTTGTTTTTTGAACCTCTCTGCTCACTTCGCTGTTGTCTTGCTATATTTTGATATCTTTATCGCAAACACTAGTTTATGATCACTGTCATCTCGGGCTCTAACCGAAAAGGAAGCGAATGCCTGCGTTTTGCTCAAAAATATGCTGACTTGCTTCGACTTAATACAGAAGAGGAAGTCAGTTTGGTTGCACTCGAAAATATAGCACACGATTGGTTTTCTCCTCTTATGTACAAGTCTGGTAAACAAGGCAAGATCATCACCGAAATTCAGGATGCCTACATCCTCCCCGCTGAAAAGTTTGTGTTTGTGATTCCTGAATATAATGGAGGCGTGCCTGGCTCCCTCAAGTTATTTATAGATGCCATTTCTGTTCGCAAATACAAGGAAAACTTTAAAAACAAAAAAGCAGCCTTGATTGGGGTCGCAACTGGTCGAGCAGGTAATCTGCGCGGTCTTGATCATATGGCAGATGTGCTCAACCACATGGGAACAGTAGTTTTCCCAAACAAACAACCGATTTCCAAAATTGGGGATTTAACGGATGATGAAATGGGGGTAACAGACGAAGCTACTATCAACCTAATGGAAAAACACGCCATTAGTTTTATCCATTTTTAACTTAAAGCCCTTTTCAACAATTCCATCTACTCATAGCTAATAAGTTCTTTCATGAAGTCTGCTTTACAGCCTTTTCTGGTGAAATTTGCACAACAATTACCACTGAATTGGCTGATACAGCTAGCCCCGCAAGCACCTCAAGTCAGCGTATTTTATCATACCGTCTGCGATTATTCTTTACCACACATTCGCCATCTTTATCCGGTCAAAACGGTTCAAGCTTTTGAGAAAGACCTCGATTTTCTGCTGCGTCATTTTACAGTAGACATCAATCAAGCAACTAAAAATAGGCCTTGGCTGCAAATTAGTTTTGACGATGGCCTTCGAGAGTGTCACGATATCATTGCACCTGTTTTGCTGCGCAAAGGTATCCCCGCCACTTTTTTTATCAATAGTGCTTTCATCGACAATCAGGCTCTTTTTTATCGATATCAGGTGAGTTTGCTTCTGGAGCGACTGGAAGGAAACGCTGATATACTAAAAAGCACACCTCCTTCATTTCAACTGGGCCAAACAAAAGAAAAAGCTCGTCAAAAACTACTGAGCTTGAAATACAGCGACCAAGGATTTATTCAACAATTAGCGCAGCATTGGGAAGTGAATTTTAATACTTTTCTGGAACAATTTCAGCCTTATATGAGCCATGATCAGCTTCGGTCTTTACTCAATCAGGGTTTTCTGATTGGCGGACACAGCCACGATCATCCCGAATATCAGGAACTTGATTTGCCAGAACAACTCGAACAGACGCGAACATCTTTGCAATATATTATCAAAAAGTTGGGGCTGAAGCATCCAGCTTTTTCATTCCCTTTTACGGATTATCAAGTCTCTAAGGACTTCTTTTTTCAGCTGCATAAAGAATTTGTTGGGATCAATACCTTTGGTACGGCTGGATTGAAGAAAGAGGAAATCGAAAATCATTTCCAAAGAATTCCGATGGAAAATGGCCATTTGGATGCAGAACAAATCCTCAAAAGCGAATATCTTTATTATTTGCTTAAGCAGCCTTTCGGCAAAAATACGATTCGCCGTACATGATTGAATTTCAGCTCCTTCGTCAGGACGACTTGCTCCACTTTATTGCTTCTCCAGAATTTGATTCGATGGAACACCTGCCCATTAGCCGGCAGCGTGCCATTGCTCAGGCTCATAATCCACGCCTTCAGCCTGATGATGTGCTACTGATTTTGGCTCGCCAATCAGGTCAAATGGTGGGCTATTTAGGCTTATTACCTGACCTGATTCGATACCACGGTACTTTCGAACGAATTAGTTGGATGAGTTGTATCTGGATAGACCCGCGGCATCGCGGCAAACGCATAGCCGGAAAATTGGTACAAAAAGCAGCAGAACTGACGGACAATCGCATGCTGTGCACGGAGTTTACGGCTTCCGCCAAACGATTATACGATAAACTCGGACTATTTCGTACCCTTGATGAGCTGAATGGCATACGATTGTACTGCCGAATGGACTTGCATAGAATACTTCCTCCCAAGAAGCCGATTTACCGAAAGGTAAAGCCCCTGCTAAAAGTATTTGACAGGCTGGCAAATGCTATTCTTGATCTTCGTTTTGCTTTCGCAAAATCCAGCGTTTCGCCTGAACAAATAGAATATTTACCACTAGTTGATGAAGAAACTGCTCATTGGATTGAGGCTTACCAATCCAACAGCCTATTTGGCCGTAAGGCCACGGAGCTCAATTGGATGCTGCAATATCCTTGGGTGTTGAGTGCGCCATCTGCTGATCGAGACAGTGTGCGTTATCATTTCACGGCGGTGGAGCCTTGCTTCCAGTTTGTACCCATAAAATTGCGTGATAAATCGGGCAAAATAGTTGCCTTCTTAATTTTTGCACGTCGAAATCAGCAACTAAAATTGCCATATTGTTACCTGAAAAAAGCGGCCTTACCTTTGGTTGTTCAATTGATTCAGGATCATATTCTACAATGGCGTATTCATACCTTTTCGACTTACCATCCTGACCTAACGGAGTATTTGCGGAAGCATAAAGGTTGGGGACTATTTCAGAAAACGATCCGACGGTCATATTTGATAAGCACTACTTTTGAAATGGCCGGAACTGCCAACTACTCCGAAATACAAGACGGTGATGGCGATGGTGCTTTTACCTAAGGGGAATAAGGTAGTAAGCATGTGCTCCCTTTCGGGAAATCCGTCCTTGCACTTGAACCGCTTGGATTTGAGCTATTTCCTGTTCAATCTGCTGTTGATGTTGCTCATTGGCGACATGAGAATACACCACCCAAATACCCTGATATTTAGCGATTTGTTGATTTATTTTAGCATCTAAGTGATCATTCCATTGAATGCGATCAATATTTGGAAAGTCAAAGGCTTCTTTCTCGGCATGGTGTTGGTGGTAAAAGGTAAATGCTGGATAAGCTTCATGACTGACTAATAACAAGTCATTTTCTTGAAAATTAGCCTTTACTTCCTGTAATACCGGACGAATTTCTTCGATTTCAAAACGATTAGTCAAATAGGACAAGCCTTTCTGCTGAGCTACTGTTATCAGACACAAAATGACCAAGACCACCTGAATAATTCTATGGTCTCGTTGCCACCAATATTCAAATCCAAAAGAAATGATCAATAACAAAAGCGGCAAAAAGAACAATGTTAGTCGTGGAATCAAAGAATAAAAGCCCAAGCTGGAAGCCAATAAGCAGAGCAAAACAGGAAAACCAAGCAAAAACAGCCAGTCCCGATATTTGGCATACAGCCAAACCAAACCCGTGAGGAACAAGCCAATTCCCGTAATTTGCGCAAGCACCGTATATCCAACCGCAGTGCGAAAAAATAACCACCATAGAACAAAAAAGCGATTCAACATTTCCACGGAAGTGGGAATTAACGGAAAAAAGTACTGCGTATGGTAGTCCATCAAGGCGCCTTTTGACAAATCTTGCCTCAGAATCAACCCATAATACAGTCCAAAATGGAGTAGCCAGAAGGTCGAAATCAGCACCCAGGCATAGAGCTGCTGCCAAGATTTATCCCGCCAGGCTTGAGCCAGATGTTGTAGCCCAATAGTGGCCAGCACAAAAACGGCAGGCATGGACACCCAGATGGCGCCCGCTGCCAGGAGCCACCACCACGGAGATCGATTTTCCGAAAGGGAAAAAGTCCTGAAATGCGCGTAAAGTAGGGCTAGCGTCACCAAGCCATCTACGGTATATTGCTTGATTTCGGTGCCATAGCGTATAAAAAAAATATTGACGCATAATAGCGAAAAACCAAATAGATAGCGGATGGGATTCGTGAATAATTGACGGCCGAGAAGCACAAAAAATACCAGCGTAGCAATGCTTGCTAATAAAACGGGAAGCCGCATAGCGAGCTCCGTTGCTCCAAATAATTGTACAGCTCCTTTTTCAATATTCATGAAGACAGGTGGTGCATATTGCTGATAATCAAGAGGTTTAAAGAAGTCGAGGTGCGTTTTTTCAACTATGTTGCGCGCCAGATTGGCTTCATCCAGAAATAGCGATCGATCCTGAAAGAATACGGAAAGACGGAGGGCGATACCCAAAACTAAAATTGCATACACGAATGCTT
>JALEHC010000114.1 GCA_022763215.1 Saprospiraceae bacterium | reverse complement strand
GGTGGCCATTCATTTGACGGCCGCCCGAAAATGGATCATTATTGGTATCAGCATAAAGCTGGGCAAGGATGTCTTCGGCTGTCGCCAAATCCAGTGCAAGTAGCAAGGTATGGCCACGGTAGTAATCGGCACGGAAATCACCTTTGTGAAAAGCTTTGGCCAATGCTACCTGAAAAACTTCTTTTCCGTCGTCGCTTACGCCAAATTTAGCTTTTCCAGTTAACACTTCTTTTCGGATGGTAAGGCTAAGCTCGCGGCTCAGACAGCATATTTTGTAATCGTGTAAAACACTATCCTTACTGTTGATATCGGTTGTTGAGGTGACAAATGTTTTTTCTACCACGAGTAATCGCTGTTTTAATGAATGAAAGGCCGAAAATACGACCGCAAAAAAGGCTCAGGCAACTACAAAAGTTCCTTCAGGTGGTTCATGGGGATGTGGCATTTTGCAAAAAATTAGAAGTTTTGCAATGCTTTTGAGTGTTCGAAGTAGTTAACGAGGTGATAGCGTACAGAGACGACTATTGTTGGTATTGTGCTTGAGTAGGAAAAATAATTAGGGTTAATTGGTGTTGGTGTAAAATAATATTTTGCAAAACTGGGCTTTTGCCCTGCCAATAATTCTAATTGTTTGTTATATAGTGTCTTTTTGCAAATAAAAATTTGCTTATGACAATAAAGGTAACAAAAAATTAACAATAAGCAGTTCCTTTTTGGCAGGTATTTACGATCTATAAGTCAGTGGTTTACGTAGCAGGAGCATAGTAAAAGCGGGCAATTTGCTGAGGTATTTACTGTCCAAATCGGTTCATATAGGTTTCTATCACTGGCAAAAAACGGTCGATGCCATCCTCTACCGGATGCACACAGGGCAAGCCGGTTTGTGCTTCTATTTTTTGTTGTGCCTCTTTCCATTGTTGTTCATTTAGGCCTTCATCATGCAGCCCAATGGCAAGTACCTCTGCACCAAATAACTTGTACAATTCGAGTTCAGAGGCCAAGTCGAGAAGAGGTACTTTAGTGTCTTCATAAAAGGTACGACCTGGCGCATGCATAACAATTACTGCTTTCGCGTTTCCGCAAAGGATAAACTCACTACCACATGGACCACTTGGATTGCGGAGGCCAGATTGTCCTTCCACTAAGATCAGGTCGGGATTATCCTGTTCGTAACAATCGGTAATAGCACGTTCGATTTCACCTCCGATAAAATCATTAACAATAGAATCAAAAATAAGACCATGTTTGTAGCCTTGCATCCAGCCTGTCTGGCCGGTGTAGATCATCTCGGCTTTGGTGCCTTTTTCCTGAAAGGCTTCCATAATCATGCGACAGGTAGTGCGTTTGCCAATGGCGCAGTCCATGCCAAGTACTGCAATAATAGGTGTTTGAACTTCGTAGATTTTGCCCGTCCAAAAGCGAAGTTTTGTACGGTCTTTGGGTTTTCTTACATCAATCAATGCTACATTATGTTTTTCGGCTACAGCCGAAAATTCCGGATCGTCGCTCAGAAATTGATGCAAGCCACAGACAATAGAAAGACCTGCTTCTATACCTTCGAGGACTTTTTCCCGAAAGGGAGGAGGTAATTGGCCGCCCGGAAAAGCCAAGCCAACAATCAGGTATTCAGGAGTGATTTGGCCTTCTGAAAGTTGTGCCAGATAGGTTGACAAAGAAGCAAAAATGGGGATATCGACGGTATTTCCATCGAGCACTTCTCCAGCATCTTGCCCTGCATATTTGGAGTCGATAACTGCAAGTATATTGAAGCGATCTGTACCTCGAATAAGGCCGTGTGCTGTTTTGGCATAGTGTGTATCCAGATATCCATCAGTGATAATAATAGCCGGGCTTGCTTTCATTTTATGAATTATTGCTTGATTTGGCACTTTTGAATCAAATTCGGTATGACTAGATAAAAATACTTATTCGATTTAAAAAAGTATTTGCCAAAATTTTGTTTAAGAGCTGTTCGACAAGCCTTATATTTAGCGTAAGCTAAGGGACGGATCAAACTTATAAACAAGTGATATTTGTACAGACTGGATAAGAATTCACTTGTTTGTATTTCTGTCCAACCACCTAAATCAAAAAAGATGGAAGTAATCAACCTAAATGATAAGTTTGGATTATTTGACCAGCATTGGAATCCAAAAATCATTGGCGAGCTCAATGGTCAGCATGTAAAAATTGCAAAACTAAAAGGGGAGTTTGTCTGGCATGCCCATAAAGAGGAAGATGAAATGTTTCTGATCATAAAAGGAACACTAAAAATCGAATTTCGTGATAAAACCCGAATACTTCGAGAAGGAGAAATGTGTATCATCCCAAAAGGCGTAGAACACAATCCTATTGCAGAAGAAGAAGTGTGGGTGATGCTATTTGAACCGGCAAGCACCAAGCATACGGGCGAAGTGGATCACGAACTGACGGTGAAAAACTATGAGCGGCTTTAATTTTTCAGATTATGAGTAAGCAAGATGATAGACCGGCTTTTCATGCCGAAGATGGCCAAGCTTGGCGGCAATGGCTAAGTGAAAACCACGATAAAAGAGATTTTATTTGGTTGATTATCTATAAAAAAGATAGTGGCGTGCCTTCTGTGTATATCAATGAAGCCTTGGATGAGGCCGTCTGTTTTGGCTGGATCGATAGCAAAGTCAATAAGCGCGATGATCAAAGCTATTACACATACTTCTCCAAAAGAAACCCCAAAAGTAATTGGAGTCGGGTCAATAAAAATAAAGTAAAGCGCCTGATTAATGAAGGAAAAATGGCCGAGCCAGGTTATGCCATGATCGAACTGGCAAAAGAGACTGGAACTTGGAATGCACTCGACGATGTGGAAAACTTGGTCGTTCCAGATGATTTGGCGCAAGCTTTCGCTAAATATAACAATGCACAAACCAATTTTGATGCTTTCCCGCGTTCTGCCAAACGTGCTATTTTGGAATGGATATTTAATGCCAAACGTGCAACTACCCGACAAAAACGAATTGAAGAAACAGCTTCACTTGCAGAACAAAATATTAGAGCTAATCAGTATAAGCCAAAATAAAGTTTGATTCTGTCACTTAATACTCAGTTTTTGTCGGTTGGTGTATACTTGGAACCAATGGATGTGCCTATCTTTCGAGTCTTATTTGACTCTTTATCTCAATTAAAAACTCAAATCATTATGTTCGAATTTGTACAAAGAAGAGGCGCACTCTTAGCCTTTTTCATTTGTATGTCTGTTTCTTTGGCTTATTCCCAAGCCAGCCAGCCACTACAAATTGCTAATAATCATCTTCGGGAAAACCTGAAGAATCTGAAACTTACAGAGCAGGATATTTCCAGCTACATGGTACAGGATCAGTATGTGAGTAAGCACAATAAACTTACCCACGTTTATTTGGTCCAGACCCATCAAGATATTCCGGTGCACAATGCTATGATCAATATGAATATCAAAGCAGATGGATCGGTATTGAGCATGGGAAATCGTTTCGTTGCAGACTTGGCAACAAGAGTAAATACAAGCACTCCACAGATCAGTATGAGTGCTGCTGTTGAAGCATTGATGACGCATTTCCGTATTCCGGGAGCGGATGCCGGATTGCAAATAGCGAAGCAAATTGATAAAAATGAAGCGGTTTTTCAACACCAAGGATTGGCGTTGGAACCAATAGAAGTAAAACTGGTATACCAGCCAACCGCCAATAAAGAAGTACGTTTGGCTTGGAATGTAACCTTCTACACACGCGATGCTATGCATTGGTACAATGCACGCATTGATGCCCTTGACGGAAAAGTACTGGACTATTTCGATATGGTAACCCACTGTGAGTTTGGGTTTGAAGATCATTGTCCAGAAGATCACGCGGCATTACATGCGGCACATTTGCCAGAAGCAAAAGCAGAAAACTTCTTTTTGCCGCCAGGCGACGAGCCAGGTTATCGGGCGTATCCTATTTTTGTGGAAAGCCCAAATCACGGTGAAAGAGCATTGCATGTCAACCCTGCTGATCCGATTGCCTCACCTTTAGGATGGCATGATACAGATGGGGTAGAAGGTGCAGAGTTTACTATTACCAGAGGTAATAATGTACATGCTTACCACGATATTTTCTCTATTAATGAATCTTCTGGCGATGAGCCAGACGGAGGAGACTCCTTGTGCTTTGATTTTCCACTTGACCTCAGCCTTAACCAACCATATACTCAGCTCGATGCACATGTAACCAACTTGTTTTACTGGAATAACCTCATGCACGATGTCTGGTATCAGTATGGTTTTGATGAAGAATCTGGTAATTTCCAGGAAAATAATTATGGCAACGGTGGTGAAGATGGCGATGCTGTTAATGCAGAAGCATTAGATGGTAGCGGAACCAATAATGCAAACTTCTCCACACCGCCAGATGGTGGCAACGGACGTATGCAGATGTATCTATGGGGTGGCAATTTGCCTACTTTCCCTGATCCGTTTTTGACGGCAACAGCTCCAGAAGAAGCTGCTGGTGATTATAACTTCACTCCAGCAGGTTTTGGTGGACAGATACCTGATGCTGACAACGCAATCATAGGCGAAGTGATTATTGTTGATGATGGCGTTGGTGAAACGACTGATGCATGTGAAGACATCCAAAATGGAGAACAATTGGATGGCAACATTGCCATGATTGATCGTGGTAGCTGCGAATTTGGTGCGAAAGCACTGGCTGCTGAAGAACTCGGTGCTGTCGCTGTTATCATTTGTAATAATGTTCCTGATCCGCTTACCCTGACAATGGCTCCGGGTGCAGTAGGTGATCAGGTGACCATCCCAACTTTGATGGTAAGCCAAGAAGATTGTCTAGACCTGAAATTTGGTCTAGCCTTTGGCTTGGAAGTTGAAATTAGCCAACCAGCATTGGAAGTTCCACAGCCTGGACCAAATGGTCGTGGTAGTGACCTTGACAATGGTGTGATTGTACACGAATATACCCACGGTATTTCTATTCGTTTGACAGGTGGGCCTGGTAACAGTGGGTGCCTGAATACAAATGAACAAGCAGGTGAAGGTTGGAGTGATTGGTTTGCATTAGTAATGACTACCGGCCCTGAAAACTTTGCAGATGAAGCAAGAGGTATTGGTACATTTTCTGCTGGCCAGCCAACGACAGGTGGTGGTATTCGTACGTACCCATACACTCGTAATATGGACACTAATCCACACACCTATGCGGATATCAATAATGAATCCGTACCACATGGTGTTGGTTCGGTATTCTGTGCTACTATCTGGGATATGTACTGGGATTTGGTGGATGAATACGGTTTTGATGAAGACCTGTACTATGGTACTGGTGGTAATAACATCGCTATGCAGCTCGTGCTTGACGGTTTGAAATTACAGCCTTGTAGCCCATCTTTCATTGATGCTCGTGATGCCATTTTGGAAGCGGATATGGTCAACAATGATGGTGCAAATCAGTGTTTAATTTGGAATGCATTTGCTCGTCGTGGTATCGGCTTTAGCGCAGAGCCAGGAGGTAATGAAGCCTTTGATTTGCCAAACCTTTGTAGCCAGACCTATCAGGTTGTCAAATCTGGTCCATCTGAAGCGAATGTTGGAGATATTGTAACCTATGAATTGACCTTGACGAATGCTCGTCCGGAGGCCATTGACAATGCACAGGTGTTTGACGAACTACCAGAAGGCGCCACTTACGTGGAAGGCAGCTCTGATTGTGCCGCATCTTTCAGCGACGGTATTTTGACTTTCGATCTTGGCTTGATGGAAACCGGTGAAGTACGGGTTTGTACGTATCAGGTACAAATGCCAGATGGTCCTTTCACTTTCGTGGAATTTGAAGAAGATGTCGAATCAGGTGATGATAACTGGCAAATCGAATCGCCAATAGGCGATGTTAACTGGGAGGTTACTTTCTCTGATGCAAATTCAGGATTCTCGTCTTTCTTTGCTCAGAATATTGACGCCAGCAGCGATCAGCAATTGATTTCTGCTCCGGTTACTTTGGATGGTGCTAATCCGGCACTAGCATTCTGGCACAGATATAATACAGAAAATGACTGGGATGGTGGTGTGATCGAAGTTTCTACGGATGGTGCGACTTGGGAAGACCTGGGGGCATCAATTACTCAAAACGGATACGATGACGCGCTTAACGATAACCCAGATAATCCACTCACCGGACGCGAGTCTTTCAACGGGAATAGTGGCGGTTGGATTCAGACTATAGTCGACTTATCTAGCTTCTCTGGAAGTACAATTCAGGTAAGATGGCGACTTGGTTGTGATGCTCTTGTGGATGCAGAAGGTTGGTATGTAGATGACATCCAGTTCTTTGGTGATTTCTACTCTGTTACCAACGTAGCTTGTGTTAACGAAGGTGAAGAACAAGATTGTAGCCGTGTGACTACGATCATCTTTGGTGATCCGACAAGTACCAATGAAATCAATCAAGAAATTGGTTTGACGATGGCACCTAACCCGACAACAGGCGAGTTTACCCTGCAGTTGAGTACGCCAACGACCAAATCAGCAGAATTGAATATCCTGAGCATCAATGGACAATTACTGCTCAATCAGCAATTTGATAGTTTCCGAAGTACGACGATTGACATGTCGAATTTCGGAGCAGGTGTATATCTGGTACAACTTCGTACCGAAAATGGTATTACAACCCGCAAACTAGTTGTGGAATAATTCAATAATTTAATCCATAGAGAATAAGTATTTTGATGGAGTATCGGTTTCCGATGCTCCATTTTTTGTAAACCCTATAACCAAATTGGGTGTTGGAGTTGGCATGAAAGGAATTATCATTTTGGGCAGTAGCCGATCTGATGGGCATACGGCACAAATCGCCAGATACCTGCAACAGCAGGGCGGCTATGACCTAATCGATTTAAAGGATTATTCATTTTCCGGATTTGATTATAACCACAAAAATCGAACAGATGATTTTTTGCCTTTGATGCGCCGACTTACCGATCAGTATGATTTACTTATTTTTGCAACGCCGGTTTATTGGTATACGATGAGTGGCATTATGAAACACTTTTTTGACCGTATTTCAGATTGTCTGAAGATCGAAAAACCAACTGGCCGAAAACTTAGAGGTATGCACATGGCCATGATCTGTTGTAGTTCGGATGATGAAGCATATCCTGAAATGGAGATGCCATTCAAGCGCTCTGCCGAGTATTTGGGAATGAATTATCACGGATATGTTCACACTTGGATAGAGGATGAGCGTATACCTTCGGAAGTGCAGCAACGCCTGAGTGCATTTGCCGTTATGCTTTCGCAAAATATTAAAGATTAAAAATAAATATGACTGCTGTTTGGAAAGAACTGACGCAATGCCTGTTATTTGGCGCAAGCCGGAAACCACTGTCTCCGCCCTTGAAAGAGGCACTGGCAGAAGAAGGGCTGGACGTCAGCAATCCGGATCAGCAATTGTTGTTAGATGGGCTGACTGCTTTCCATCTTTACCGAAAAGCAGCGACAGCAGTCCCGGTTTTAAAAACGCATTTACCGGAGCCTCCCGACTTACAAGCGGAACAATTGTGCTCTGCTCGTTCTGCTCGTCATTTGGAGCAAATCATGGATGGCAAATTCGAAGCAGCTCTTGAAGAGTTTTTACATTATTTGCGTCAAGCGCAAAAAAGCCTACCACCGGAAGTCTTGCCGGAACTGTTAGAAAAAGCACTTCAAAAACCCGAAATCTGGGAAAAGATGGCCGCTGCCATCGGCCCAAGAGGTGTATGGCTGGCCAGCCAACACCCCGATTGGCAAACCCTCAAACTGGAAGCCGACGAGGAGGCTTGGCAATATGGTAGCCTGCCGGAGCGCGTCCGATACCTACGCATTTTGCGAAAGCAAAACCCAGAGCAAGCAGTTGAAGCAATACAGGAAGTTTGGCCACAGGAAGACAGCAAGAGCAAAAAGGCACTCTTGGAATGTTTGGAGGTAAATTTAGCGCAAGCGGATGAAATGTTCCTGGAATCCTGCCTCGATGATCGCCATAAAAATACCCGCCTGACGGCGGCTCGCTTATTAGCAAAATTGTCGGATTCCAATTTGCAAAAGCGACTGAAAAATCTGTCTGAACAATGGATTCAGTTTGATGGCAAAACAATGAAATTTGAACTGCCTAATCAACTCAATAAGGCCATCATTCGCGATGGTATACAAGAAGGGCCCAAAAAAATGGTGTTGCCGGAGCGAAAAGAGCATTGGCTTCGCCAGTTAGCAGCACTGCTTCCGCCTACTTACTGGGAAGAGCGCATCCATTTTGAAGCACCAGAAGCTTTACGAATTTTAGTGCGCCACAAACAAGTGTTTCTGAACGGAATTATCGAAGCGATCTTGTTACACAAAGACAAAAAATGGGCAGGCGTATTGAGTCGTTATTGGCTGCAAAATAACAATCCCGAACAATGGAAAGGTAAGGATGCACTTGCGGTATTGCGCCTGTTGTCGAATAAAGATTTTAATTCTATTGGCTTGCAATATTTTAAAAGTCATCCATATCCACTTGATCAAGAGCACTTTATTTCGCATTTGCTTAGCTTGGGCGCACATCGCTGGGAAGACGAACTCAGCCGCCTGTTTGTCCGCAATATGCAGGAATGGTTGGAAAGTGTTTCCTCCTGGTATGCAGAAGACCAGCCCTATCTGTCTATCATAAAGCAGGCTGCTTATCATTGCAATCCACAGTTATTTAGTAGTTTGCAGCATGGCTGGCGGTACAAAAACCGAGCCGCCCTGAAATGGGAAAAACGAATCGAACGCTTTTTGAACACCTTGTTATTCCGAAAGGAAATGATCCGCGAACTCAGCTAATCCAAAATTGAAGACTATGATTTTAAGACCACATCCGGAAGAAGCTTACGCTAAAGAATTAGAAGCCCTGGCGGCACAAGATGAATACCCCAAACCGACTAATTGGAATCTCTCGCCTTGGGCGGTGGTCAAGTACCTTATGGGCGGTACACTGGAGGATGGCACCGAAATCGAACCCAAATATTTTGGAAAGCAAAGAATTATCGAAGTAGCTGTTTCTACGCTAGTGACTGACCGGGCACTCTTGCTGGTGGGCATCCCCGGCACTGCCAAAACCTGGGTGTCAGAGCACTTGTCTGCTGCTATTTCAGGTACTTCCAAGCTTTTGGTACAGGGTACTGCTGGCCTGGCAGAAGATGCGCTTCGATATGGCTGGAACTATGCTCGCCTCTTGGCAGAAGGCCCCACTGACAAAGCACTGGTACCAAGCCCGATCATGCACGCTATGCAGCATGGGCAGGTCGCACGTGTGGAAGAATTGACGCGGATTCCTTCGGATGTGCAGGACACACTCATCACGATCCTTTCGGAAAAAACGCTTCCCATACCTGAACTCAATACAGAAGTACAAGCACAACGCGGTTTTAACATCATAGCGACAGCCAATGACCGCGACAAGGGCGTAAACGACTTGTCGAGCGCTTTGCGTCGACGATTTAATACCGTGATGATGCCACTACCAGCTACGCTGGAAGAAGAAGTGAATATTGTAAAAACGAGGGTAGAAAAAATAGGTCAGTCCCTCGAATTGCCAGGAGAGGCAGCCCCTTTGCGGGAAATTCAACGCTTAGTGACCATCTTCCGAGAGCTACGCTCTGGCAAAACAGAAGATGGTAAAATGAAACTCAAATCACCTAGTAGTACCCTCAGTACTGCCGAAGCCATATCGGTTGTTAATAGTGGCCAAGCACTGGCCGTTCATTTTGGGGACGGAGCTATTAAAGCCAGCGATATCGCTGCCAGTCTGACCGGAGCCATTGTCAAAAACCAAAGCCAAGATGCACCGATCTGGCAAGAATACCTGGAGACCGTCATCAAAAAACGCGATGACTGGAAAGATTTATATCGTGCAGTTAAGGATTTAGGGTAAAAAGAAGTCCATTCAATAAGCTTTCCGATTATTTGCTCTTGGTTTTTGATTGTCCAAGTAGCAAGATAGAAGCTTTTACGCCATTCGGCGGGCGGACTCGGCAAATAAGTAGCATGTTGTGGAAGGTGGCACTTTGCTTTTGCAACAGTGTTGCAGTATTTTGCTATATTGCAACATTGTTGCAAATAAATCGAAACGCTTAACCATGATACTGCTAAAGCAACTTCAAGGTATACATACAAGAAATCACCTACGGCTACTTGACTTGTTAGAGAATTATTTTGGAAGACCAAAAGCATTTTGTTACGACCTTTTTGATACAGAGAAGTTGAAGTCACAGGAGGATTTAACCGAGAAAAATTACAGCTTATGAGAAATGCTTTTTTAATAAGCTGGAGTCTTCTAATAACAATGAATCTTTTTTGTCAAAATGATCAGAATTTTCCTCCACCAGAAAACCCACCTGTCGTAAGAGCCGAAAAGGTAGAAGGAAGGATAAAAATAGATGGTAAATTAGATGAAGCCGACTGGCAGCGAATTAACGGCATTACTGAGTTTTTTCGAATGGAACCAAGGCAAGGCGGTAAATATTTGTATGATACAGAAGTAAAAGTGCTTTTTGATGAAAAAAATATTTATTTCGGGGTTTTCGCAAAAGACTCTTTAGGTAAAAAAGGGATTCGTGTTCAGGACCTTCGAAGAGATTTTCTGTGGGGTGAGAATGACATTTTCTTTATTCAGCTTGATCCACAAAATTTAAAACAATACTGTGTTTCTTTTCAAACGACGCCTTACGGCAATCAGCGCGATTTACAGAGTTTTAACGATAGCAACACGGACAACGACTGGAACGCCCTATGGCAAGTGAGAACCAACCGGACAAAAGATGGTTATTATGCGGAGTTTGCCATTCCTTTTAAATCTATCCGATACCAAGAAACAGAGCCTGGAGAATCACCTTCCTGGGGCGTAACATTTAGCCGATTGGCTCGAAGAGATTATGAACAAACAGTTTTTCCAGCGATTCCTCAGTCTTTTTCTCCTTACAGGATGACATACGCAGCAAAATTGGAAGGACTTGAATTGCCCGCGCCCAGTGCGAATATTAGAGTAGAACCATACACCCTTTATCAATATGATAGGATAGACGACGGAAACGGCACTTCCACAAATGACAATATAAAAATAGGGGGTGACATTAAATGGGCTATCAATCCAAGATCTGTTTTGGATTTAACTCTTAATACTGATTTTGCGCAAGCTGAAGTAGACAGAGCCGTTAATAACCTGGAGCGTTTTAATATTTTCTTTCCCGAAAGAAGACAGTTTTTTCTAGAAAATTCAGGAATATGGGCTGGTGCCAATAATAGCACCGTTGTTCCTTTTTTTAGTCGAACGATTGGATTACAAGGGAGCTTCAATGCGGTTCCTGCTCGAATTAATGCCGGTGCTCGATATACTATGCGTAATGAAAAACGGGCCATTGCTGGAATGTATATTAATCAGGCAGAGACAGAACAATCGCCTGCGGCCAATTTTATGATTGGTCGATACCTACATAATTATGGCAAAGAAAATAATGTAGGTATCATGCTGACACACCGTATGGATGAGCAGTCGGATCAACTTGGACTTAAGCAAAGTCATAACACAACACTTACTATTGATGGATTTGTACGTCCAGACGATGAGTGGACAGTCTCCTATATGGTGTCAGGTTCAAGGGATAACTCCAATGATACTTTGGGAGTAGCAGGTCGTTTTTTTGCAGGTAATTTCAATAATAAATACTATTTAGGTTGGCTTTCCAATTTTGTTTCTCAAAATTATAATCCAGACATGGGGTTTGTTTTTCAGAAAAATGTAATCTGGCATAATCCTGGAGGGTATTACATCTGGAGGCCAAAAAATATACCCTGGATAAGAAGGTGGGACCCTGGTGCTTTTTTTAGTTACTATCAAAATTTTGATGAACCAGGTATATTTCAACAAGGAAGTATCAGCATTTTTCCTGTCTATATCTTATTTACCAATGGGAGCTTTTTAGAATATACGATCATTCCTACTTGGCAGAATATTAATTTTAGCTTTGCTCCGCTTGGTATTAAACTAGAAGAAAGAAATTACTTTTATACCCGACATAGGGTGCTGTTTAATACTGATCAATCTGCAAAAATTTCTATTTCTGGAGGAATCAATTGGGGAACATTTTATAATGGCTACAGGACTGCTGTGGAGGGAGGGCTTCGCTTTGTGCCCATACCTCATATAGCGATGACATTTGATTATCAATATAATGACCTTGTTAATCTCGGAGAAAATCGAGAAAACTTAAAGACACATCTCACCACCGCAGGTGCTCGATTTGCACTCAATCCAAGAGTGCAATTATCCGCTTTTTATCAATATAATACTTTCGATGATCAAGGGCGTTGGAACATTCGGGCTAGTTGGGAGTATAGCCCACTCTCTTTTATTTATGTAGTGTTTAACGACACTCGAAGTAATGAATTTTCTATTCCATTTCAAGAACAGCAATTTATTGGAAAACTCACTTACTTAAAGCAATTTTAATGCAATTGCTGGTTCGGCATATCATCAGTATGTTGTGTAAGCTGCATTTTTCATTTTTGCAACATTGTTGCAAAAATGAAAAATGCAGCTTACCTTTAACGAAAAGGTATATCGAATGACACGACGGGGAATTCTTAAATATTTGGGTGCTTGGCTACCCAGTTCTTTTTTCTTGCATTTTACCCAATTTTCATTTCAACAATCACATCAAATGACCAATCATAAAAATTTTGACGTTATCATTATCGGTGGTAGTTATGCCGGCCTTTCTGCGGCAATGGCATTGGGGCGTTCTCTTCGCAAAGTATTAATCATTGATAGTGGCTTGCCTTGTAATCGGCAGACACCACATTCTCATAATTTTATTACTCAGGACGGAGAAACACCTGCTGCAATTGCAAAAAAAGCAAAGCAACAAGTGCTGAATTATGATACTATTCAGTGGTTAAATGACCTTGCTCTAGACGGCAAAAAAAGTAATGGTGACTTTGTGATTACCACAAAAAGTAGTGGTGAGTTTACCGCTCAAAAACTCATTTTTTCAACTGGTATCAAAGACATTATGCCTGATATCAAAGGCTTCTCCGCATGTTGGGGTATCTCAATTGTTCATTGCCCGTATTGTCACGGATATGAAATTCGAGGAAAGAAAACGGCCATTATTGCCAATGGAGATCATGCTTTCCATCTCGCTTCTCTAGT
>JALEHC010000645.1 GCA_022763215.1 Saprospiraceae bacterium | reverse complement strand
TTTTTGTTAAGTTTTGGCGAAAGCCGAAACTTACTATGCGTTACGATTGATGCAATTCAAATCTTCAAACGCCTTTGTTAGACGATTTTTGAAAGAATCTTCACCAGCTCTTAGCCATTTACGAGGGTCGTATACCTTCTTGTTTGGCTTATCTTCTCCTTCTGGGTTACCAATCTGAGTTTGCATATAATCGCGTTTCGCTTCGTAATAATCGCGAACACCCGTCCAGTACGCCCACTGCAAATCTGTATCGATATTCATTTTGATAGCGCCATACTCGATAGCTTCTCTGATTTCAGCGGTAGAAGAACCAGAACCACCGTGGAATACGAAGTTGATCGGATTATCAGCTGTACCAAACTTCTCTTTGATAAAATCTTGAGAATTCTTCAGGATAATTGGTTTTAGCTCCACATTACCTGGCTTGTATACACCATGAACATTACCAAAAGCAGCAGCTACCGTGAAACGATGGCTTACTTTGCTAAGTTGTTCATAAGCAAAAGCAACTTCTTCAGGCTGTGTGTACAAGCGGCTACTATCGATGTCCGTATTATCCACACCATCTTCCTCGCCACCAGTTACACCCAATTCAATTTCTAGGGTCATACCCATCTTGTCCATACGCTTGAGGTATTCCACACAAACTTCGATATTCTCTTCGATAGACTCTTCAGAGAGGTCGAGCATGTGAGAGCTGTAAAGCGGATAACCGTTTTTCTTGAAAAATTCTTCCCCAAAGGTCAACAAACCGTCAATCCAAGGAAGTAATTTTTTAGCGCAATGGTCTGTATGAAGAATTACCGGAACACCATAAGCTTCGGCCATAGTGTGTACATGGTTGGCACCAGAAACACCACCAAGGATGGATGCTTTTTGTCCGTCGTTAGAAATTCCTTTACCTGCATAAAAGCTTGCACCACCATTCGAAAATTGAACGATAACCGGAGAATTGACGTCACGGGCTGTTTCTAAAACTGCGTTCACAGAATTCGTACCCACGACATTCACAGCCGGAAGGGCAAAGTTGTGTTCATTGGCGTAGTTAAACAGTTCTGTCACTTCTTCGCCATGCAGAACTCCAGGTCGAAACTTGGTAGTTGATGCTGTTGCCATAATCAAGGATGAATTTTTAAGGTTAAGGGTTACTACAAGGTACCCAAGTTAACAATTAACCGTTGCTTAGCGCAAAAGTTATTCTGCAAATGTAGAATCTTAAATGGAATTTTAAAAGGTGAGGGCTGATTAAGAAGCCCAAATATAAGTACTACACTTGATAATTTTTCATTTCCCTTTTCTAAATATGACCTTATCTGGTCGATTTTTTCCAACAATCAGTGGGAAAACGTAGTGGTAAGCTTCATTTCAAAGCATCTTGTTCATAAATCATCCGTCTTTAAGAAAAAATTAAAACTTTCATTATGCTTTTAAGAAACACCCATTTACTCTGTTTACTGGCCTTTTGCCTTTCGGCAAATGTTACCTGGGCCCAAAAAATCAAAGGACAACTTATTCAGTCAAATGGTGATGCCGCTGAATTTATGAATGTACTCCTCCTACAACAGTCTGATTCGGCTGTCGTCAAATTGGAACTATCTGATGAGGATGGAAAGTACAGCTTCTCGAAAGTCGACCAAGGAGATTACTTGATCAAAGTGACGGGTATTGGTGTCAGCGATGCCTTTTCCGAACCGTTTACTTTGGCGGATGAGGATGTTACCGTTCCTGTAATTGAATTGACCGAATTTGCACAAGACTTGGAAACCGTCGAAGTAACCGCCAAGAAACCACTGCTCGAACAAAGGGCGGGGCGATTAGTCGTTAATGTCGATCAAAGTATTACCGGAAAGGGGGGAAGTGTAACCGACCTTTTGAAAAAAGTACCTGGTCTTTTGGTTGTCAATGATCGGGTGAGTATGGCTGGCCGCAGTGGTGTAACTATACTCATCGATGGCCGACCTACTAAATATATGGATATCGAATCGCTGCTACGCGAAATGCCAGCCGATAATATAGAAAAGATAGAAGTGATTAGCCAACCAGGAGCAGCTTTTGATGCAGAAGGTACTGGTGGCGTTATCAATATTATTCTAAAGAAAAATACTTTATTAGGTACTAATGGTACAGTGAGTCTTGGAGGTGGTTATGGTGAAGTCGAACGCTACCGTGGGAGTGTATCGCTTAATCATCGGGTTGGACCATGGAATTTGTCTGCTTATGCTGGCTATGGCCGCAATAATTGGAATGAACGACTTGATTTAACAAGAATCCTGCCAGATGCAGTCTATGATCAGGTTTCTAAAACACCCGGCCGTCCACATTCTGGCCGCGTGCGATTGGGTGCAGATTATGAAATTTCAGATGCGCATAAAACCGGCATAACGGTTTCAGCAGCTGGCGGAATCAATAATCGGACCGGAACGAACACAACTATTATTTCAGATTTGGAAGGTCAGATGTTACAAACATTCACCAATTTGAATGTACAGGAAAGAGACTGGCGCTCGGTAACGGCAGATGCCTTTTATCAGTGGAAAATTGACACCACCGGACAACGACTTTCCATCGATGCCAATTTTGCAAGTTACAACAGAGCGGCGATTAACGACCTGATTGTAAGTGATGCAACCATTCCTAATCGTAGAAATAACGAACCAGCAGAAACCAACATTTATTCTGCTCAATTGGACTATAAGTTGCCTTTCGGCGAATCTTTCGAGTTTCAAACAGGTGTCAAAGCAAGTTTTGCACGACTGGATAATGAATTGAAAGCGAGTATCTGGGTAAATGATGACTGGATTAATGATGT
>JALEHC010000644.1 GCA_022763215.1 Saprospiraceae bacterium | reverse complement strand
TCAAGTTTCATACTGATGGCGAAATTCATGTCATCATTGATGAAGATGGCGAAGAAGAAAAGTTTATCATTCAAAAGAATAAAGACATGATGATCGATGGCGACCAAATCATCCAGAACATCAATGTCAATGTCAACGAAAATGATGGCGAAAAAGAAATTGAAATCCGCATAAAAGGCAAAGACGGAAAAGAAGAAGTCATCGAATGGAAAGGTACCGGCGATATTCCGGAAGACATTCAAAAGAAAATGGAAGAACTGGAAATCCAGATGCACAATAATAAAATGGGCAAGGTGCATGTATTTCACCACGATGATGACAGCGGATTCCTTGGTGTTCGTATGGAAGACGAAGACGATAGCGCGCAGGGCGTTCTAGTTAGCAGTGTAGTCGAAGACAGTGCTGCCGAAGAAGCCGGAATCAAGGCTGGCGATTTATTAAAAAAAGTAAATGGCAAAAATGTGCAGTCAATTGATGAGGTGATCAAAGCCTTGAAAGGGACCAAAGCTGGCGACCAAGTTGAAGTCGTTTTGCTGCGTAACGGACAGGAAAAAACGTTGAATGCTACCTTGAAACAACGCACTGACCAGATTTTCATTAAGGACATTGAAATCGATTCGGAGATGGACTTCGATTTTGATAACGAAATGGAGATGGATGTAATCATTGAAGAAAAAGATGGTAAAAAAATCATCCAACTCAATGGCCAAAAAATTATTGTCGAGAAAATAGTGGAAGATGGCGAAGAAGAAGTAAAAGTAGAAATCGAAGAACTACCAGAAACAACGCCTCAGGTAAACTTTCTTCAGGAAATCGATATTTTCCCGAATCCGACAGATGGCATACTGAAAATTCGTTTCGCTGCTGCTAAAAAGCCGACTATCATAAAAATCACCGATACTTCTGGCAAAGCAGTTTTCAGCAAAAACCTTCAAAATTTCGACGGTCAATTTGAAGAAGAAATTAACCTTCGCAATGCAGCTTCTGGAGCACTAATACTCAGTATTGAGCAAGAAGGCGAAGTATTTACAGAGCAAATAATATTAAAATAAACCCACTTTTTTGACTGTTTTACAGGAAAGCGGAACAAGGTTTTCGCTTTCCTGCAAGGCCTGCCTGCACACCTGTCAGACAGGTCTTTTTTCGTTACTCCTTTTCTAACTGCTGTAGTAGGCTGTTCAGTATTTCATCTTTCTCGTCCAGCAAGTGATCTTTTATAACAATGTCGGGCATTACGCCTTCTTTTTTTGTACTCCCATTCACGCGAATGATAAACCCTTTCGAAACCTTCACCATTATGCCTGTGCGGGGCAAGGGATACTGGAACTGTGAAGCATAAAGCGTTGGGTACTCTGCCGTTTCTTCGCCAACGATCGTACCGAATCCATAGTCCTGAATCTGGGCTGCTGTGACAGCGGCTTGTGAATAAGACTGTCTGTTAACGAGTACATACACCTCGCCCGTAAATCGCCTTTGTGCAGTTTGAGGCTCAATGGTACCAAAATCGTATTCATAAATTTCCCCATCCTGGTGCTTCAAAATCTCTTGAAAGTAGCGTTTCGTTGTATCATTATGAAGCCGGGTATGTTCTTTTAGAATACGGCTGGTTTTGAGTGTAAATTTTGAATTCCAATCGAAAGTGCGATCGGCTATATAGGATACCAAATAGTTGCTAAAGGAATCATTACCGCCGCCATTGTTTCTTAAATCGATGATTAATTGCTCACTTCTTTCTTCCTGAATTTTAGCGAAAGCGGAATCAATAAACCGTTGGAACTTGGACTCGTCTCCTGAAAAATTTCCAGGGCTAAGGTAGGCAACGGCATCAAAAAATTGGAGATCCATTTGGGCATTGATGACTTCGGTTCTTTTCATTTCGTAGTCTTCAATGAGTGGTACCGCTTGAAGCGAATAGGACACAAGCGCTCCGTTTTCACGGATTTGCACTTCAAATGTTGCTTTTTCGCCAAATACCTGCCAATACAGTCGAGGAAAAGAATAGCCTTCTACCTGAGCATTCTTAAAATACGGTCGTTCTGCAGCAATTTGCGGATAAATTTTTGCCAAAATATCCGCTATAGCTTTCCCATTTATACGAATGAGTTCTGAGCCAATCTGAATAGATGCATTCTCCGAAAAATTCTTCCGAACCAGACATTTGTTATTTTCAATGGCTATTTCGAGTGGAAAAACCGTCCCCCCATTTTGTGCATACGTTCGATAGGAGGAGACTGGAAAATCAATTAATGTGTGGGCATTATTTACCGCCGCAGCCAGGCGTTGCAGTTGGTTAGTCGCTTCCAGTAAGCTGAATGAATCCTGCTTTAAAGCGCTTTTTAATTCATGGTAAGTCGACTTAAATTTTTCTTCCGATACATAGGCATATACATTATAGTGCGCCTCTTTTAGTGAGTTGCACAAGTAATCAAGGTCTTCTGATACTTCCTTTTTAGAAAACTTATTCTGCGAAGAAACAGGAAGTGAAAGTCCACAAAGAAAACTAACGAACAAAAGTCTTAAGATCATAAATCCTTTTTTGTTAGATCGACGGATGTTTCGCTATTTTGTTACGGCCTTTCGGCCAAAATATACATAGGTTTGGCTAAATGCTATGCGTCCGCAAAGAACCTGTGGACACTTTAATTCTTCAAATTAAGACTTCCAACCGTTTAACTCAAAGTTAATACCACATATACCAGAGCAATTAATCCCCAAATTAATGATGGAGCAAACCTTTTAAATGAATTAAACTGCTCTAGCATTGGTTTCGCTCGAAAAACCTTTGCTCCTCCTGCTAATATAAAAGCGGTTGATAAAATGTATTTTGGTAGGTAGTTATATTTGTTTATGTCTAACGGTCTTACATATACGGCGTGACTAAGTTTTGCTGAGCATGACCGTTGTGTGTTTTATTGGTGGTTGGTATATTTATTTCCAAAATTCCCACCATTTCTTGTTTTCATTTTTTTGAATTTCAGGTTTTTTATCTTCCAACTCTTGGATATTTCTTATAAT
>JALEHC010000008.1 GCA_022763215.1 Saprospiraceae bacterium | reverse complement strand
TGTCGCTGCAATGGAAATCATTTGATGATGAGCAATTTAGCATTGTACCAGCTACTGCTTTTTCGCACTTGCGTGCAAATGTGCCTAGTCCGGGGGCAGAGTCGCTCCCTATGTCGAGTGCGGTACGCATTCCCGGTGATCAGTTTCCGCTTGAAGAAGTACACCCGAGTTATGATTTAAGCCAAGCTAGGCCAGATGGATTTTTGCCCAAAGTAGGCGGAATGGATTTCTTCTCTGATGGCCGCATGGTTGTAAGTACTTGGGATGCCGAGGGTGCAGTGTATGTGCTAGATAATGTAGATAGTGGCGATCCTTCCAAAATTGAGGTCAAAAAAATTGCAAAAGGTTTGGCGGAGCCACTTGGACTAAAAGTTGTGGAAGACACCATCTATATCTTGCAAAAGCAAGAATTGACCAAGTTGATCGACCACGATGGCGACGATGTCATCGATGAATATTATACCGTTTCGAATGATTGGCGCGTATCCGCCAATTTCCATGAGTTTGCTTTTGGTTTGGCTTATAAAGATGGCTATTTCTATGGAGCATTGGCTATTGCCATTTTGCCGGGTGGGGCTAGTGCAAATCCACAAATTCCGGATAGAGGTAAAGCCGTTCGTATCAATCGCCAGACAGGTGAACTGGATTTTATGGCTTCCGGTTTGCGTACGCCAAATGGCGTTGGTTTTGGAAAAGATGGCGAATTATTTATTGCGGATAACCAAGGCGATTGGTTGCCTTCCAGCAAAATACTGCACGTAGAAGAAGGGGATTTCTTTGGGTCACGTGCGGTTGATTCTGCCCGGGTAGCACAGCTACCTGTGAAACAACCCGTTGTATGGCTACCACAAGACGAAATTGGGAACTCCCCAACGACACCTTCTTACCTTAATGACGGGCCTTACAAAGGCCAGATGATACATGGAGAAGTAACCCATGGCGGTGTTAAAAGAGTTTTTGTTGAAGAAGTAAATGGCAATTATCAAGGAGCTGTATTCCGCTTTATCCAAGGTCTGGAAGCTGGTGTGAATCGCTTGGTTTGGGGGCCAGATGGTGCTTTGTACATTGGCGGAATTGGTTCGACCGGAAACTGGCGACAAAATGACAAGCTGTGGTACGGTATTCAGCGATTGAAATACAATGGTAAGTCTGCCTTTGAAATGTTGGCCGTAAGAGCCAAATCAAATGGTGTAGAAATAGAATTTACGGAGCCTTTGGAGGCTAATCAAGGTTTGTTGGCATCAGAGTATACGGTACAGCAATGGTGGTATTTGCCGACGAGCGCATACGGTGGGCCAAAGCGCGATCTTGAAAATCTGGCGATTAAGTCCGTCAATATGTCTGATGATCGCAAAAAAGTATTCCTTGAACTTGACGGCATGAAGGAGGGCCATGTGGTTTATCTTCGTTTGCCATCGAGCTGGATCAGCGATAAGGGCCAGGAATTATGGACAACAGAAGCCTGGTATACCATGAATGCTATTCCGGCTAATGAACCTGGATTTGTGAATCCGGCACCAGCACCTTTGGCGCACAACACCCTCAGCGCAGAGGAAAAAGCAGACGGCTGGAAATTGCTATTTGACGGACAGTCGACAGATGCTTGGCGGAATTATCGCAAAGAAACTATCGGTTCCTCCTGGAAAGCAATAGATGGTGCTTTGGTACTGGATTCGAAGCAAAAAGACGATGGCGGCTGGCAAGCAGCAGATGGTGGTGACATCATTACAAAGGATAAATATGAAAATTATGAACTGCGACTAGAGTGGAAAATTGCCACCTGTGGCAATAGTGGAGTGATCTTTAATGTCATGGAGTCAGAAGACTATGATTATGTATGGCAAACTGGCCCGGAACTACAAATATTGGATAATACGTGCCATCCGGATGCTCGCATACCGACGCATCGCGCTGGTGACTTATACGATATGATTGAGTGTGAATACCTCAATGTAAGGCCAGCCGGTGAATGGAACAAAGTGCGTTTGATTGTCCATAACGGAAAAGTAGAACAGTGGCTCAATGGTCGTAAATTGGTAGAATATGAAATGTGGACCAAAGAATGGAAGCAAATGATTGCCAATAGCAAATTTAAGGATATGGCTGCTTTTGGTACTATTCGAAAAGGACATATTGCCTTGCAGGATCATGGCGACAGAGTTGCTTTCCGCAATATTAAAATCAAAGAATTAAACACAACAAAACAACAAGACGAAATATGAAATCGATAACGAGAATCCAACTTTCGGTAATGATGTTCCTGGAGTTCTTTATCTGGGGCGCATGGTTTGTAACACTGGGAACCTTTTTGGGCAATAACCTAAATGCGACTGGTGTACAAACCGGTATGGCATTTTCAACACAATCGTGGGGGGCTATTATTGCACCTTTTATTATTGGGTTGATTGCTGACCGTTTTTTTAATGCAGAACGTATTTTGGGTGTATTGCACTTGGTCGGAGCGGTATTGATGTATCAGATGGCTCAAGTGACTGAGTTTAATGCTTTTTACCCGCTTGTTTTAGGGTATATGATTCTTTATATGCCAACTTTAGCCTTGGTGAACTCGGTTTCCTTTAATCAGATGAAAGACCCTGCGAAGGAGTTTTCTCCAATTCGAGTATGGGGAACTATCGGCTGGATTTTGGCGGGTTTGTCTATTAGTTATGTCTTTAGTTGGGATGCACGGGAAGCGATTGCGGGCGGTGCGTTGAAGAATACTTTTTTGATGGCCGGTGGTGCTTCATTGTTTTTAGGTATTTGGAGTTTCTTTTTGCCTAAAACACCGCCTAAGGTGGAAAAAGGAGAGAAAGTGACGGTAAGCGATGTGTTGGGCTTGGAAGCCATTCGTTTGTTGAATAACCGCAATTTTCTGATCTTTTTTGTGTCGTCTATTCTGATTTGTATTCCATTGGCATTTTATTATCAGGTAACCAATCCATTTTTGGTAGAAATCGGAATGGCGAATGTAACCGGAAAAATGACGATTGGTCAGGCATCGGAGGTCGTTTTTATGTTATTGTTACCGATATTTTTGAAGCGATATGGTATTAAACTGACCTTGTTGGTTGGTATGGCTGCTTGGACGCTGCGCTATATTATGTTTGCTTATGGCGATGTAGGCGAGTTGTCGTTTATGTTGATTTTGGGTATTGCACTGCATGGTATTTGTTATGATTTTTTCTTTGTATCAGGACAGATTTATACCGACTCAAAAGCAGGGCCAAAAATCAAAAGTGCTGCTCAGGGAATGATTACACTAGCAACCTATGGTGTAGGGATGTTGATTGGTTTTTGGGTAGCTGGTAAAATTACGGACGCTAATCTTTTGGCAGATGGTACGCACACCTGGGAAAAGGTATGGATATTCCCGGCGATTTTCGCGGCAGCGATATTTGTACTTTTTGCCCTTTTCTTTAAGAATGAAAAAATTAATGTAATTGAAGAATCAGATACACCTTTAGAAGGTGCAGCCGACCTTACGGTAAATTAAATGAATTGGACTTGCAGGTATACGTTCATTGACTAAATACTTGCAAGTCCTTTCTTATTTTATCTCTTATTGACATTCCTCACCTTAAAAAGCGGGCTTTTTTGTATCTTTGCAATTCGTCCAGACCAAATTAACCGTTTCACTTATTCATTTCTATAAACTGGAATCATATTCTATGATCAATCTAATCTTATTTGGACCTCCTGGTTCAGGAAAAGGAACCCAGGCAAAAAAGCTGGTTGAAAAATATAATCTACTTCATATCTCTACAGGTGATCTGTTCCGATATGAAATGGGCAATGATACACCACTTGGGAAAGAAGCTAAAAGCTATATCGAAAAGGGCGAGTTGGTACCAGACAGTGTAACTGTCGGAATGCTTCGCAATAAGGTAGAAGCAAACCCTGATGTAGCGGGTTATATCTTTGATGGTTTCCCAAGAACGATCCCTCAGTCTGAAGCACTGGATGCACTGATGGAAGAAAAAGGAACGGCTGTATCTCAGTTGATTATGCTGGATGTTCCAGACGAAGAGATTGTGAAGCGTTTGCTCGAAAGAGGTAAAACTTCTGGCCGTAAAGACGACATGGACGAAGGTATCATTCGCAACCGTATCGAGGTTTATAAAAGTGAAACTTCTCCTGTTTTTGATTTTTATCAGGAAAAGGGAAAAGCGAAGAAGGTAAACGGAGTAGGCGAAATTGAACAAATTTTTGAAAGACTTTGCAGCGAAATTGACGCGCTGGTCTAATTAAGCTTAATATAACCAATGGCAGAGCAGAACTTTGTTGATTATGTGAAGATTTGCTGTCGTTCGGGTGCTGGTGGAGCTGGTTCTGCACATTTTCACAGAGATAAATGGAACGCTCGTGGCGGCCCTGATGGCGGCGATGGTGGTCGTGGTGGCCATATTATTTTGCGTGGTAACCGCAATGTGTGGACATTGCTTGCGCTCAAATACCGCAAACACGTCATTGCTGGTCGTGGTGGCAATGGTGGTGGTAGCCAGAGCTCAGGTGCTTCCGGTGAAGATATTATACTCGAAGTGCCACTCGGTACGGTAGCTAAAGATGCAGAAACCGGAGAGGTAGCATTTGAAATTACGGAACACGAAGAAACCAAAGTGCTGGTTTCTGGTGGTCGTGGTGGCCTTGGTAATACACATTTCAAATCTTCAACGAATCAGTCTCCTCGCTACGCTCAACCCGGCGAACCTGGTAAGGAAGAATGGAAAATTTTGGAACTAAAAGTACTGGCAGATGTCGGTCTGGTTGGTTTCCCAAATGCGGGTAAAAGTACGCTCTTATCGGTCATAACTGCGGCCAAGCCTAAGATTGCAAATTATCCTTTTACTACCATCGTTCCTAATCTCGGTATTGTTCCTTATCGCGATATGCGTTCCTTCGTCATGGCTGATATCCCAGGTATCATCGAAAAAGCACATGAAGGGAAAGGTTTGGGCCATCGCTTTTTGCGACACATCGAACGTAATGCGACCTTGCTGTTTATGATTCCTTGCGATTCAGATAATATCAACAATGAATACGAGGTATTGCTCAATGAGCTTAAAATGTACAACGAGGAATTGCTGGATAAACCCAGGGTATTGGCTATTACAAAAGCTGATATGATAGACGAAGAGCTAAAAGCATTGCTACAAGCAGAATTGCCAAAAGATCTTCCGGTTCTATTCATCTCTTCGGTTGCTCAAACTGGCCTTACCGAACTCAAGGACAAACTTTGGGAAATCATCAACCAAAACGAAAAAGAGGAATAAGCGCGAGCCAAAAAGGCTGCCTCAAGGCAAAGGCCGCATCCAAATACCGAGCGTTTATTACCTTAGCATCAAAAAATGGGACTTGCCCGAAAAATATATTACTTCCTTCCTCCGACGCTTCGTTTCTGGCTGCGTCGGTTGGTCTATTTGCCGCATGACATCTGGTCTGGTTTTACCAAAAAATATCCTTACCCGGTTCCTCCGAAAGGGTTGATATACACCGGTGGCGGCGATTTTGTGGCTCAAGGCCAAAAAATAATTGACATCGTGCAAGCATTGGACGGCGACTATCTGCAAGCAGATAGCCGAGTGCTGGATATTGGCAGTGGCATTGGTCGTTTTGCGTTGCCTTTGACGCAAGTCTTGGGGCCCAATGGATATTACCAAGGCTTTGATGTCGTGAAAATGGGGGTCGATTGGTGCCAAAAACACGTCAGTCCAACCTATCCGCAGTTTCACTTTGATTATATTCCATTGAAGAATGATCTGTATCGATCAGCGGGAAAGGAGGCCGCTACTTTTCGGTTTCCGTACGAATCAGATACATTTGACCTGGCGGTTTCTAATTCGGTATTTACGCACATGCCTCCGGCGGAAGTAGAAAACTATATCAAAGAATTAGCTCGTGTGCTGGCTTCTGGCGGAGCTTGTTATGCTACTTTTTTTATCCTCAATAATGAGGTGGAACAATTATTAAAGACCAATACACGCTTCAATTTTCCTTATGATTATGGGCACTATCGCCTGATGGATAAAAAGGTGGTCGGGGCCAATGTTGCTTACCGCGAAAATTATTTGCAAGAGCTGGTACAACAATATGGACTGGAAATTAAGCACACTTTTTATGGTCATTGGAGTGGTCGACCAGAAAATGAATGCAAAGATTTTCAGGATATTTTGATCATCAGCAAACCTTAATTAAACCACAGCAGCTTCTTCCAGTGTGAGGGTTTTGGAGGTCGTGTCCAAGCGGGCAGGTACGCCAATCGGCAGTGTACACATATGGTCGATATGACCAAATGAAAGCCCATAAATTACCGGAATCTTTAAGTCGTAGAGCCTATCTTTCAGTGTATCCATGAGGCTGAGCGAGCGAGCATCCGGATCAGCTTCACAATCTGCAAATATGCCCAATGCAATGGCTTTTGCTTTATGCAAATTGGCAGATTGTCGCAGTTGTGTAAGCATGCGGTCGATGCGATATGGCTTTTCGCCAATATCTTCCAAGAATACAATTTTGTCAGTGGCGTCGAGCGCAAATGACGTGCCTGCCATGCTAGCTAGCAGTGACAGATTTCCGCCTGCCAACGGACCACTTGCGGTGCCGGGGCACAGGATTTGAGTTTGGAAAGTAGCATTTTCGTTTGCTTGATTTTCAGAAGCGATTGGTATGGAATAAGTGGTGCTGGGATTCATGAGAACTGCCTGAAACTGACTCCGGGTGTAGTCTGTAAGTTCAGAAGCACCAACCGGTCCATGAAATCCGATGAGGCCCGTTTTGATGTAAATCGCCTGCAAAAGTGCGGTGATATCAGAATAACCAATCAATACTTTTGGGTGTTTTTTGATTAGTTGATAGTCGATCATCGGTAATAGTCGGCCACAGCCATAACCACCTCGGGCGCACCAAACGGCCTGTACTTGAGGATCAGAAAACATGCGGTGCAAGTCTTCAAGACGTTGTTGATCTGTACCGGCTGTAAAACCTCGCTCTGCTCGGATATGCTTGCCCATTTTTGCTTGAAAGCCAAGACTTTCAATGTTTTTGATGGCTTTTTCGAGTGCGTCATCCGGAATGAAGCTACCGGGGGTGATTAGGCCAATGGTATCGCCTTTTTTTAGCCGGGCCGGACGTATTTTCTTTTTGTTTGGGCGGAGCGTAGCTGTGGAGGCTATACCCGCCAAGCTCAATGCCGAGAAAGCAAAGGTTTTTTGAGTAAAGGAACGACGATTCATGAGCGAAGCGTTTTGCTGTATAATGATCAATCAATCCACTATAATAATTAAAATTGACGGAAATGTGCGGGTTTGTTGCATTTAAAACATTTTTCAGTTTGGGTTAATTTTTAAAACTTTTTGTTTTTAAATTATGCCAAAATTGTTTAACTTTGGGTATCTGCCAATATGAAGTGGTTCATGAACACCAAGTATTTATTTCTTCTGCTTGCTATTTTGGGAACAGTAGTTCCATACTATCATTTTGTATCTTTCCTGATGGAACACGGGCTTGATATGTCCTTGTTTTGGGTACAAATGATGGGAACACCAATTGCTGCTTTCTTTTCCTGGGATGTTCTGATAGCTTCAATGGCATTGATAAGTTTTATATGGGTGGAAAGTCGTCGGCTAAACTTGAAAAATTGGTGGGTTTTTATCTTATTCAATCTTTTGGTCGGTGTATCTTTGGCTTTACCTGCATTTTTATATTATCGGGAGGTACATTTGGCTACAGCCAAACAAGACCGCTAAGCAAAAAAAGTGACTACGATTTAATATTCAACCAATTGCAGGAGCGACAATAATTATAACAGGGTAGAAAATTATGAGTGAGAATAACTCAACACAACTGAATGGAAATGGGGAAGACCACGTGATTTCGCTGCGTGGAATGTACAAAGATTATTTCCTGGATTATGCTTCTTATGTAATTCTGGAACGAGCTGTCCCGAATGTCATGGATGGCCTCAAACCGGTACAACGCCGGATTTTGCACGCCATGAAAGAAATGGATGATGGGCGTTATCATAAGGTCGCAAACATCATCGGTCAGACTATGCAGTACCACCCTCATGGAGATGCTGCCATTGGCGATGCATTGGTCAATTTGGGCCAAAAAGACTTGTTGATTGACCCTCAGGGAAACTGGGGGGATGTTCGTACAGGTGATAGCGCAGCCGCTTCCCGTTATATTGAGGCGCGTTTGACGAAATTTGCACTTGAAGTTGCCTTCAATCCACAAACCACCGACTGGCAGTTATCTTATGATGGTCGTAAAAAAGAACCGATTGTTTTACCCATGAAATTCCCGCTTTTATTAGCGCAAGGAGCAGAGGGTATTGCGGTAGGTCTTTCGACCAAAATCCTTCCACATAACTTTAATGAGCTCATTAAGGCTTCCATCAAGCTTCTGGAAGGAAAGAATGTGAAAATCTATCCTGATTTTCAAACTGGAGGTTATATTGATGTAGCCGATTATAATGGCGGAAAGCGAGGTGGCAAGGTAAAAATTAGGGCCAAAATTGAGCAAAAAGATAAAAAGACACTGTTAATCAAAGACTTACCTTACGGGGTGACAACTACTTCTCTGATCGACAGTATTATCAAAGCGAATGACAAGGGGAAGATTAAGATCAAAAAAGTGGTCGATAATACAGCAGCGAATGTAGAAGTGGAGGTGGAACTAGCCAATGGTGTTTCTCCTGATGTAACGATTGATGCTCTTTATGCCTTCACTAATTGCGGGGTTTCGATTTCGCCTAACGCCTGTGTGATTATTGACGATAAGCCTCACTTCCTGCGCGTTGAAGATTTGCTGCGTATTTCTACAGACAGCACGAAAGCGCTACTCGGGCTAGAACTAGAGATTAGAAAGAAAGAACTAGAAGAAAAGCTGCATTTTGCAAGTCTCGAAAAAATCTTTATCGAAAACAGAATTTATCGCGATATAGAAGAATGTGAAACTTGGGAAGCGGTACTGGAAACTATCGATATCGGGCTACGGAAGTACGTAGTTACGCCTTCTGATGCGCCAAAGAAAAATGATAAGCGACTGCCTTTGCTCCGCGATATTACGGAAGAAGATATCATCCGGTTAACGGAAATTAAAATCAAGCGAATTTCTAAGTTTAATACCTTCAAAGCAGACGAACAAATTGCCAAATTGGAGGAAGAACTTAAGCAGGTGTTGCATGATCTGGAATATCTCAATGATTATGCAATTGCTTATTTCCAGCGGTTATTGGAAAAGTTTGGAAAAGGTAAAGAACGCAGAACGCAAATCACAACTTTTGATGCCATTGAAGTCACTCAAGTGGTGGCCAATAATACCAAGCTCTATGTAAACCGTAAAGAAGGGTTTATCGGGACTACTTTGAAGAAGGATGAGTTTGTTTGTGATTGTTCAGATATTGACGATATCATCGTTTTCCGAAAGGACGGCAAGTTTATGGTTTCCCGAATTGCTGAAAAGACCTTCGTTGGCAAAGATATCATCCATGTTGATGTATGGAAAAAAGGCGACGAACGAACGACCTACAATATGGCATACCTAGATGGTAAATCGGGCCGTTCATACGTAAAACGCTTCAATGTTACTGCCATAACGCGTGAGCGAGAGTATGATCTTACCAAAGGTACAAAAGGATCAAAACTGCTTTATTTTACAGCTAACCTAAATGGTGAAGCTGAAGTCATCAACATTCAGTTGTCACAAGGATGTACTGCTCGCAAGAAGATATTTGATTTTGATTTTAGTGAAATTTCGATAAAGGGAAGAGGTTCGCAAGGGAACATATTGACTAGGTATCCGGTTAGAAAAGTTACTTTAAAAGAAGTCGGAAAGTCGACTTTAGGCGCGATCAAAGTCTGGATGGATTCTGTGAGTGGCCGTTTGAATACGGAAGAACGAGGCCTTTATATCGGTGCTTTTGACACAGGTGATCACATTCTGGCGATTTATAAGAGTGGAGCTTATGAAATGCTCGAACTCGATATGAATAAGAAGTTTGAACCCAAAGAATTAGTACATATAGGAAAGTATAAAAAAGATCAGGTCATCAGTGCTGTTTACTTTGATGGAGGAAAAGGATGGACGGTTGTCAAGCGCTTTGAAATTGAAACGACCTCTACTGATCAGGTTTATAGCTTTATCACAGACCATAAGCAGAGCAAATTGTATTTTGCAAGTGTAGCTAAAAAGCCAAAGATCACCTATGTGACCAGAGATAAAGGTCAGAAAATTGATCACGAACTTGATTTGGCTGATTTTATTGATGTGAAGGGCTGGAAAGCCATTGGAAATAAGCTGGAAGAAGGAAAAATTTCTACGGTTAAAGAAGTGGAAACAGAAGAAACAGATGATGACAAGCTAAAAACTGGTGATCAGGTAGATTTTGACCTGAATGCCGATGGTAGCCAAAAATCATTGTTCTAGATTAGACAACATAAGTAGTTAGACGGCATTACAAATAGGTGAACTCTTATACAGTCAAGAGAAAAGCGTTTGCTAATTGTTTTATTATCAATTAGTTGTGGCTTATCGTGCTGGCAATTTCTGTTTGTTATAATCTCGATCCGTCACTTACTATGATGTATTGAAAAAATGTTTTAGGAATACTCGGAAGTGACCGATTATTGATAAAACGTCTTTCAAAAATACTGGACGGCCTTGTTTTTCGGGTAGTCCAACTTCTTAAAACAAAAACAGCGTTCCAAATGAAACTAATGAATCAATGGGCAATATTGGCGTTTGCAGGCCTTTTGTTGTCGTCTTGCGTAAGCAAAAAAGAATTTACTTCGCTTAAAGGGCGATATGATCAACTTGAGCTCGAGAAAGAAAGAATGGCTGGGCAATTAGACAATTGCAACAATGAAAGAGATCGCCTTCGTTCTGAATTGGCTACTCGTTCTGATCAGTTGAGCCGTACACAAGCAGAATTAGATCTTGAAAAAAGGAGAAATCAATCATTGGAAGAACAAGTCGATTATTTTAAAGACAATAATTCCAGCTTGTTAGATCAATTATCCAATTTGTCTGTAATCAACAAAACCGGTGCAGAAAGTATCAAAAAATCATTAGAGGCGATTCGTTCTCAAAACTCTTACATTCAAGATTTGAATTCTTCTATCCAACGTAAAGATTCCGTTGCACTTGCATTGGTGATGAACCTCAAACGCTCACTAAGTGATGTAAATGACGAAGATGTCCAGATTGAAGTGAAAAAAGGCGTTGTGTATATCTCGCTTTCCGATAAAATGCTCTTCAAATCTGGAAGTGCTGAAATCAATAGCGGTGCAGCAGAGGTGTTGGGTAAAATTGCAAAAGTCGTAAATGATCATCGAGAACTGGATATTTTGGTCGAAGGCCATACCGATAATGTACCGATCAAGACCGATTGTATGAAAGACAACTGGGACTTGAGTTCTGCTCGTGCAACAGCTGTTATTCGAGTGTTACAATGGCGTCATGGCGTCGCTCCTGAACGTATGACCGCAGGTGGACGTGCGCAATATGTACCCAAAGCAGACAATGATACCAAAGCAGGCCGAAGCCTGAACCGCCGAACTGAAATTCTGATTCTGCCTAAACTAGATCAGTTTTTCAAATTGCTGGAAGCACCAGCCGGTGAATAACTAAGGATTTGCGGTCCGTAGAAATTTCCACGGATTGAGGCGTTGGAGGTCCAAGCTAAAGGTAATGCGGTTCCAATAACTTCCGCGTTCTGCCAGTAGGGCCTCCAACTCCAAATTGTCAGAGTTAACAATAGGGAAGTAAATTCCTAAAACCTCGTCAAACAGATCGATCATCAATCCACCACTCCATAATAATTGGTCAGAAAAAGTTTTTCCTCTGCCAAATGGCGTAATGTCATGATAATAACCAATATCAAAATAAGCTTTGATCGGAATGCTCGCCGGAAACCCAAATGGTAAATCAGATTTTAAGTTAAGTGCCAGTATGTAATCATTACTCCCCTGAATGTTACGATTTGGGCTGTTAATGGGAAGTTTCAAACCTCCTTCCTGTATGCTCACCTGCTGAGAAGCCAACCAGTTTGTTTCATTTCTACCGATGTAAAAGTTATCGTACCTATAATCATTATAACCACTGCTTACCAGATTGTAAGAACCAAAAAACAATCCTCTCGGCTGAGTGTCATTGGTCAGTGAGTTTAAAAGAAAAGCCCCTGCAAATGCTCGGATATGGAAGCGTTTTTTTCGTTGAAAAGTATAGGCATACTTCAATTCAACAGAACCTTTTAAATAGTATTGATTCTCATCAAATGCATCGGTATAATCTTGATATTCAAGTCGAACATCCATACGGAAAGGATGAATGGATTGGGTATTGCTACCCGTGTAGTGTAGCTCATGAATAAAATTGCTGCTCCAATCAAAATTTACATCCGTTCCATCAGGTGTTTGCTCAAAATTTGCTTGTTCGGTGCGTAACAGCAGTGTACGCCAGTTTAGCTTTTGCCGAAAGGCTTGGCCTTCCTTTGGCCGAAAATCCAGCTGAACCGAAGGTGTAATTCTCAAATACTGTAGATCATAATCAAAATCATCGGTTTCTATCGACTGATAATTAAAGCTCTTGATTCCCAATCCTGCTTTTACCCGCTCTACGATTCCCCCGGAAGGGTGGGCATAAAAATTGAGATTAGCCAAACCCAGTACATCACCGGTTTCAAAAGAGTACATGGGGTTAAAAGACCATTCTACCGGTCGCGCCGGCAAGAAGGTATTATAGACCGCCAGCCCTGCCATCGTTCGATCATAGCTGTTGAATCCAATAGTGGGGGTATAATAAATTGTATTTTTCTTTTCATTGCCAAGGCCCAGCAAAAACTTGAACTGAAGTGGCGTACTCGCTTTCGATATTCCCGATGTTTTTATCTGATTATTCCTTCGGTCGATATCCAGTGTTTTGTAGTCCGGATCAATCACGAAGGTTTCAAAATTGCCCCGACCAAATCGGATGGTGGTATCCTTTTGGAATCCTTCATACCATTTCGATTTTACAACCTTCCCTTTGCGGATGGCTGCAATTTCAAAAGGTCCAGCAATTTTGCCTTCATTTTGGATGCGTAGCATCCAGCCTCTTTCTTTCTTAGCACCGATGATGGCATAATCCAATTGTTTGTTGGAGTATAACAAACCGTCAAACAACCAATCGAGAGAAGTAGCACTACCTGCCTCCAGATGCTGCCGCAAATCAGAAGGTTGTGGATGCTTGAATTTCCATTCTTGATAATAAGTTTGCATGAGGCTATCCATTCGGGAGGTCCCCAGATAAGCTTCCAAATATTGGAAAGCAAGGGCTGGTTTGGCGTAAGCCCCAAGCAGATAATTGATGTCGCTTATGTCTGGTGAAAAATCATCAGGAGCGGTGTCCAGGTGGCGATTGGCCTGCAGGTAGTAAATCAGCGCATTGCCTTTAAACTCGGTATCCTTTGTGAATTCTTCGGGCAGTAGTTCCAGTCCATTCGGGTAGTAAAGCTGTGTGTAGCGCTCTTCGTAATAAGAATTGAGGCCCTCGTCCATCCACGGATGGTCTCGTTCATTACTTGCCAAAATACCATAAAACCAATTGTGACCAATCTCGTGTGTAATGACAATATCGAGCAATTTCGGATCAGACTGAACGCTCAATATAGTGATCATCGGGTATTCCATACCATCACCGGCTTCGAGCGGCCCTTGTACAGCCGTGGCGTGAGGGTAGGGGTATTCTCCCACTTTTTCAGAATAAAACAAAATAGCTCGATTCAGATAATCAGTAGCTTTTGACCAGTTACTGTTTTGCTTAGGCAAATAAAACGCCCAGGTAGCAACTTTTTTGCCGGAAGGCAAAGGTACATCACTGCGATCAACTTCAAAATCCGGATTGGCAAACCAAGCAAAATCATGTACCTGCTCAGCCGTGAATCGAATGGTTTTTTGTTGACTACTATCCTTTTTTATCGGCTCCTTGCGGGCCAAAGATTCGAGCCAAGCTTGTTCTGATTCGGTTTGTAACGTACCTGTCGCGGCAACTACATAGTCAGCGTCGAGGGTTAGACTTACGTCAAAATGGCCAAACTCACTATAAAACTCTCCAATGTCAAGGTAAGGCATCGGATGCCACCCCTGTGCATCATAAACGGCTGGCTTAGGGTACCACTGCGTGATTTGATAAGCTCGGCCCACATGGCCAAGACGGGAAAATGGAGCTGGAATTTTTAGTGTAAACGGCGTGCTGATGTGCATGCTATCGCCGGGAGCCAGTGGTTGCTTTGGCAGCAAATAGGCAATATCGGGATGTTGTGGATGAAAATGCCAATCGATCGCTTGCTGATTGATGTGAAAGTCAAGCCCGGTATATCCACCTTTTTGTTCCGCTTTCGCGAAATAAAAAGCTTGTATGCCCTGATTGACTTGTTGTTTGGCGAAAGCCGTAGACTGATTGAGGTAAGCATTTCCCCAAAGATGCATCCAGATAGTATCCAAGGCTTCTGGAGCATGATTAATGTAGGTGATATCGATATTTCCTTTTAAAAGATGAGCTTCATCATCCAAAGTGACCTCAATTTTGTAATTTACTTGCTGTTGGAAATAACTTTCCTGAGCATTAGCCAGACCTAAAAAGGATAAAAAGCAGAAAAAAATAAAGGAATACCTCATCAGATTAATCGTTTAGCATGGATATCAAAAATAGAATAATATTCTACACTTTATTGCTAGTTGGCTTACTAAGTGGCCCTCTTAATGCGCAGGATGTACCTCCTGGATTCCCAGCAAGCTGGGTGGGTGAGTGGACGGGCGATCTGAAAATTTTCAATAGCAAAGGATTGCAACAAACGGTGAGCATGAAACTTGAGATTGCTCCAATTGATAGTATGGATTCTTTTACTTGGCTACTTGTGTACAACGAAGGTCAAGACCAACGACCATACGAATTACAAATAGTAGATGCGGAAAAAGGGCATTATCAAATTGATGAGAAAAATTCGATTGTACTGGATGTGTATTACTTGGCAGGAAAGCTGTATAGCCGTTTCGAAGTTGCCGGTAATTTGCTGCTCATTACCTACGAATTAGAAGGCGAAGAACTAATATTTGAAGTTATATCAGGCCGGGAAAGTGATAAAAAGTGGAGTGGCGGTGAAGAAGTAGATGGAAATGCTATACCAAAAGTAGCTTCTTATCCGGTGGGTACGCGACAAGTTGCCCGACTGACCCAAAAATATTAAACCTTGCCATACGGCAAGGTTTAATGGATACCCTATGACTTAATTTAAAATTAAGTGCACTACAAATATAGTGGATAATAATTATATGTTCAAATCAGATAACTACCGTAAATAGG
>JALEHC010000643.1 GCA_022763215.1 Saprospiraceae bacterium | reverse complement strand
GATATTGAATGGCTGGCTTCCTCCGGTATTATTTGTTTCAACTGCCCCATTACCACTGCGTGCAGGAGTTACGGCATCCGCAAAAATATTGGTGCCAATAGTATTGGCTGCAAGATACTTATTGGAGCCAATAGCACCATTAGCGCTACCGCCAAAAGCGATTTCACCAGTATGGTTGTGAGAAGGCAGGTTGCTTACACTTAGCGTAACCTCATAACGACCGCCTCTTTCACCCCAGGATACATGATCCAAACCTGGCCCAGAGCCTACGCCGCGAATAGAACGACTACGCAAATCAGGCAATGCGAAAGTCGTACGACCATCGCCACCAAAAGTGGTACCTAACAAAGAAAACAAAGCTGTGTTAGCAGAAATGGCTAACAATTGTCCGTGGCAAAATGCCCAGCCACGAGGCGCAAAATTAAATCCGAATGCTTGTATTTGACCGATAAATGGATTCATAATTATTACAGTTTTAGGTTGATTTTAAAATTAGATGTTATACAAACTAGCTGCGTGACGGGAATAAGCCCGTAATTGCAATACATACATAAATACCCAGAAATGGAGTAAGTGAATTAAATGGTATACTTCCACCAGTATTGTTGGTTACTATGCCTCCGTTACCACTTCTTGCAGGTGTTACGGCATCCGCAAAAATATTGGTGCCAATAGTATTGGCTGCAAGATACTTATTGGAGCCAATAGCGCCGCTAGCACTACCCCCAAAAGCAATACTACCAGTATGATGGTGAGAAGGCATAGTAGCAGTCGTAAGTTGCTGCTGGTTGTTACCTGCTTTTTGCCCGTAGGTAACCCGATCTAAGCCTGGTCCTGAACCTTCACCACGTAGATTACGGCTACGAAGGTCTGGAAGAGCAAAAGTCGTTCTGCCATCGCCACCATACATAGTGCCTAGCAAAGAAAACAGTGCTTGGTATTGGTTAATGGGATACAATTGACCTTCGCATAATGCCCATCCTCTTGGTGCAAAGTTGAAGCCAATCGGTTGAATTTGGCCTAAAAATGCTTGCATAATTCTTAGTTTTAGGTATTAAAATTAGTTCTCGTTAATCGCCTGCAAAAGCTGGCGTTCTTCTTCTGTTAGCAATGGAGGTGCTTCATGTATACGGTTGTAATTATTGATACGATGTTGCATCACCGTAAGATCAATAGAAGTCACTCCTGCAAATTGTTCAATTTCGTAAATTACCTGCGCAGGCTCTTGGCATAAACGCGAGTAATCAATCATCATTACTTGTTCTTTCGGAAAGTAGTGTCGGACATGGTTTTGATGGTCTTTCCAGATTTGTGCATATTGTTGTACACCATTCAAATCCTGACAATAACCAATTAACTTTGCAGATCGAATACAACTTTCCAAGTCCCGGATGATATACAAAAGTCTGGCATCCGGCATCATCTGTAGCAATTTCAGTAAAATAGCAGTTGGCCAAGCGGGAAGTTTGCATCCCCAGGTGGCTCTTTTTTTTGCTTTCGCAAAATCAGCATAAGCTTTTAAGTATTGGAAAATTGCATTTTCAAAGTTGGGGATTACCCAGTCTTTATTAGGTACAATATCCGGAATCCACTCATTGACATCTCCTTGAAGAACAGCATCTAATTGCTTAGCGCGCCAATCGTCTTGTCCACCCAACAGCATCTTTTTGTTTTCCAGAAAAGAGATCAGCATATTCAAGTCATTGGCCAAACTCTCTCCAAAAATTAATGCATCAGGTGAAGAGCATAATAAGCGCTGCAAAAGAGTCGTCCCACTTCGATGTACCGGTGATGCCACCAATACTGGTTTCAGCTTAGCAATCATTTACTATGCATCAGCATCTTTATGCTCACCTACTGCGTCGATACCCGATACAATCAAACGGTTCTGTGGATCGAAGAATACTTCATCCTCACTCTTAAGCAATACATACATAAAATGAGCTTCCGACGGACTGTCGATAGGTAGATCAGCACCTGTACCATTTGCCAGTGCAAGGTGTACCGTACCCGCATCTTCATCGGGCCGATAAGAAATAGAAAATTGCTCTACTTTGATCATAGGTTTTAGGTATTTATTTAATATTGATTAACTAAAATGAATTAACCTCTTGACGTTTTTCTAAGAATTAGATCGGAGGATAAAAGGAAAGGTATGTTGTTCTGTTGTCGTTCTTATCTGTACAAATTTAAAAGGATTTTCTGAATATCCTAAACATTTCCAATGGAGTCCCACCAATATTTTGTGAATTAATCCAAACTTAACATTCTTTTGAATCATTACTTCCTCAGTATACCGTAGCTTTCCAGCAAAATTAACATTTAAAATATCATGAAATTCCAAATTTTATTCCTCTGTATTTTTCTTTCCTTTAGTGCCTTGGCACAACAGGAATTACTGCAATCTGGCCCTATGCTTGGCTATTCTGAAATGCGCGAAGTGCTGCTTTGGGCTCAGACCAAAGAAGCTGCTGACGTACATTTTGTCTATTGGCCGAAAGGCAAAAAAGCCCAGCAAAAAACAACTTCCGTCATTCGTACAAACAAGGATCAGGCTTTTGTTGCCAAAATCATTGCCGACGAAGTCGAACCTTCCCTGACCTACGAATACCAATTGTACATCAATGGCAAACCGCTAACCTTTGATTATCCGACGACTTTTAAGACTCAACCATTATTCCAATGGAGAAGTGATGCTCCGGATTTCAAGATGGCCATTGGTAGTTGCACTTACGTAAATGAACCAAAATACGACCGCCCGGGCACACCGTATGGTGGTGACTACCAAATCTTTACCAGCATCAATCAACAACAGCCTGATGCCATGCTATGGCTAGGCGACAATATCTACCTGCGCGAAGTCGATTGGTTTACTCGCACCGGTATTCATCACCGCTACACAGATGCACGCTCCCTTCCGGAAATGCAACCACTTCTGGCTGCTACACACCACTATGCGATTTGGGATGATCACGATTTTGGGCCCAATGACTCTGATCGTAGTTTCATACACAAAGACCTGACGCTGGAAGCGTTCAAACTATTTTGGGGCAACCCGTCCTACGGACTTCCTAATTCAAAGGGAATTACTACTTTTTTCCAATTTCACGATATCGACTTTTTCTTGTTAGATAACCGCTATCACCGTTCTCCCAATAAAAGAAAAACCGGAGAACGTACCATATTGGGCAAGGAACAACTCGAATGGCTGATTGATGCTTTGGCCTACAGCCAGTCGCCTTTCAAAATGGTCGCCATTGGCGGACAGGTGCTCAACACCGCTCCCGTCTATGAAAATTATGCCAACCACCACAAAGAAGAGCGCGATTACTTGCTCAAGCGCATTGAAGAGGAAGGAATTAAAGGCGTGATCTTTCTTTCCGGCGATCGCCACCATACGGAATTGAGCAAGTACACAAATGACGCAGGCATTGACCTTTACGATGTGACGATTTCTCCGCTTACGTCCGGCTCTGGCCGCAGTGCCGACGAACCCAATACCAATCGAGTTGAAGGTACTTTCCTCGGCCAACGCAACTTCGGAACCCTCGAATTTAGCGGCCCCAGAGGAGAACGCAAACTGACGATCCGCACTTTTGATAGCAACGGAAAAGAGCTTTGGATGCGGGAAATTATGCAGCCAAAAAGAGATTAGTGATATTTGAAAGGACGATTAAAGAGTCATCATTTTTAAGTAATAAATGATGACTCTTTAATCATTAAGAAACGGCGAAGCCGGTTGCTGGTCTTACTTCGGGGTGTCTTGATCCATTAGAGCATCTACCATTTCGTGTTCCGATAGACTTTGTTATAAACGTTCATAGATACAAACTACTGGTTACCAGGCGGTTTTCTTCCATTTTTTCTTTCAAATTCGTTTATATATTCATTTTCAATAGCTTCTGCTTTTGCTCTTCCGGCAATTTCTGTTAGTATGATTTTCGCAAAGAATCTTGCCCAACCAACTACTCTGTTAAACAGATTTACTTGCTCATTTGCTCTTGGAGAAGTTCCATTTTTGTTAAGTGGCTGTCCACTAATTCCATATTTAAATAGTCCATTTCGCTCTCGATCATGAATTTCATATAGGTGGTGTTCATCTTTATTTCTTCTATCATTTTTGTGCATATTTTCATAGCTTTAGGTAGTTAGACAGCGTTGCAAACAAGTAAAATTTTGATTTGTCACTTATTACAAAATTTGATCTTTCCAACTCTTTCCGTCCCAGCCTTGACTATTTGAATAGGTTTCATAACTAGGTGTTGGAAGATAGTCCCATGTCTGGCCAGTTTTTTTCTTATATGCACTAGGTGCAATACTTAATAATGCTTCAAAGGTAAAATCTGATGGCATTTCTTCTGGATTTTGCAAAACACGCTCATAGAAATCCTTTCCATTAGCAACTACAGCAGCTCTGGCATACAAGAAAATATCAGAAGAAAAGTGCTTCTCTTTATTATAACTACTAGTACCAATATGCAATGCATATTTTTTTTGATCTAATTGATAAAGCTTGTGAGCTAAGCAATCTTGAAACGCAAAAATTTCATCAACTGTGTAGTTTTTCAGCATAGCGATCGCAGGCTGAATAATTGCTTGTGTATCCTCTCCTTTTGCCCAATCAAGTGCACCAATAACTTCCCAAAATTGTGCTTCAGAAAAGTTTTGACTAGTTGATTCTGTGTTAACATTTATCTCCAAAGTTGCATTCCCATGCTTCGCCTTTAAAGCTTCCAACCATTTCTGATCAATATCTTTTAACTCAACTATTATTTTTTTTGTCATTGAACTTCATTTAGAGTTACCTTTTCAAAAATAAGACTTTTCTTTGTAACAAACCGTTCATCAAAAAACAACCGATGAAGTATATTTTTTCTGTCTTTTTGTTGTCCATTTTAATCGTATCATGCAGTAATGATAGTACTTCTAAGCAGATCGTACTAAAAGACCCCAATGTGATCATCAACCGAGCTATTCG
>JALEHC010000642.1 GCA_022763215.1 Saprospiraceae bacterium | reverse complement strand
GTATAAGTGCCGATGAGGTAGCTAAAGAGAGCCTACGTAAATTGGGCCGTAGATCGACGGTACTACCGGGCCGATTGACAAAATTTTTGCGCCTGAGCTTACGTACTGTGCCGCGTTGGGCAAAGGTTCGAATCATGGAAAAAGTGATGGGCGGCATGGTCAAAAAATCATAACGCCCGATTATTTATGTACGCCAAAGGCTGTGTCTAAGGGCAATGATAAGGTTCGTTGTTGGCTATCCGGATGTTTGAGCAGGGCCATTGGGCGACTGGAAATTTCCTGCAAAGGTGTTGTATAAATTGGGTTTGAGGTAGGAACGGTGCTTAATTTTTTTGAAGCTTGTTGTGGTGTGGGAGTAGACAAACGCTTGATTTTGGTTTTTAGATTGCGATTTTCCTGGCGTAGTTGCTTGTTGGCTGTAGCGAATTGTTGGTTTTCAGTTTTTAACTGGGTATTCTGTGTTCTGATATTTTGGTTTTCAGATTGGAGGTTCGTTCTTTCTGTTTTCCAACCCAGTTTTTCTTCTTGGAACTGTGCAAATACCTGATCAAAGAGATTATCCATGTCTGAAGTTTGGACTTTCTGAAACTCAAGTGAGCTTTCCAATTCTGTTACCTTGGCTTCGAGCTGGCGGATATACCAGAAAGCGGCAAGTAGCAGCAATAGACTAGCTATCATACCGTAAGGCAGTAGCCATGCGAAAGAATTAGGAGCTGTATTGGAGGAAGTTGTTGGCTGTTGTTCTGTTTGCTGTAAAGCAAGTACCGATTGGCCATTGAAGGATACGCCAAAAACACTTTCCCACATTTTCTGGAAAAAACGACCAAGGGCTGGTTGGTTATTTCTCATAGCATGTTTTTTGAGCCAATAGCTATAAAAAGCTATCCGCAAAGTAAGTTTTCTCGTTAGTTCAGTGCTGAAAATCAGCTTTTATGATTGGTAGCTTGTGTTGTCCGAAGTGTATTTGGAACGATTTGAGCGGGTGTTCCCGCTTTAATGGCTGTAAGTGACGGATCAAAATTTCACTTGTTCATAATTCCGTCTAACTGCTTATGTGTAGTTATGTTGTAAGGTGGAATGCGCAATTACATTCTAAGTTACATAGAATGTAATTGTAATGCGAAAAAAATAAGGTAAAATTTCAGAGATTCTAGTTTCGAAAATACAGTATTATATCTTTTGCAATAATTCAGCCGCTTGTTTGAGGGTGTCTTCTGTTTTTGCAAAACACAAGCGGATGACTTTGTCGTCACGCTGATCAGAATAGAAAACGGATACCGGAATGGAGGCCACGCCATACTCCGTTGTCATGCGTTTGGCGAAAGCCGTATCGGGCTCGTCACTGATATCAGAATAGTCAAACAGGCAGAAATAAGTGCCTTCACATTTCAAGGGTTGGAGCCTGGAACCTTTGAGGTTATCCAGCAAAAAGTCTCTTTTTTGTTGAAAAAACTGATTAAGAGAAAGATACTCTTCCGGCTCTGCCATAAAATCTGCCAATGCATATTGGATGGGCGTCATGATCGTAAATACATTGAACTGATGCACTTTTCGAAATTCTTTCATCAAGTGCGGAGGCGCGACGCAGTAGCCAATTCGCCAGCCAGTCTTGTGAAAGGTTTTGCCAAAAGAATAAGTCAGCAGGCTCCTTTCAAATAGCTCCGGGTAGCGCAGTATGCTTTGGTGCTCTTGCCCATCGTAGATCAAGTGCTCGTAAACTTCATCGCTCAAAATCAGAATGTCTGTATCGCGGGTCAGCGCTTGCAGCGCCTCCATGTCTTCTTTTTTGAGGGTTGTACCCGTTGGATTGTGCGGAGTATTAAATACAATCATCCGGGTTTTAGGGGTAACTAGTTGGCGAACTTCCTCCCAATTGGGGCTATAGTCGGGAGCAGGCAATGGATAAGGAACCGGAATGCCACCCACTAATTCGATAGCTGGTTTGTAAGAATCATAAGCAGGTTCGAAGATGATGACTTCATCGCCAGGCTGCACAAAAGTGGCAATGGCGGTGAAAAGACCTTGAGTAGCGCCAACCGTCACGGTTATTTCCTGATCAGGATCAACTTGAGCACCATACAATCGTTCAATTTTTTCGGCTATGCGCTCTTTAAGTGCTGGAAGCCCAGTCATAGGCGCATATTGATTGTAGCCTTTTTTCATGTAAGAAGCTGCCAGATCGATTAGGCGATCAGAGGTAGGAAAATTAGGAAAACCCTGAGAAAGGTTAATGGCTTGGTGCTCATTGGCCAATGCAGACATTACCGAAAAAATAGTAGTGCCTACATTGGGTAATTTGGACTGAAAATTCATAAATCCTATTTATACTTAGCGTATACGCTGTCTATCGCTTTCGCTAAACGATGATCTTTATCGGTCACCACATCACCAGCGTCGTGTGTGCTTAGGCGGAATGTCACCTTGTTGTACACATTCGACCAGTCGGGGTGGTGTTGTTGCTGTTCTGCATGAAACGCAACCTCGGTCATAAAGGCAAAAGCCTTAATAAAGTTATCAAATTCAAACTGTGCTGTCAGTTTATTATCTTTTTCCTGCCACATGGTAAAATTATTTTGGTTTCTATTCACTCTAATGAATTAGAAGCCTAATTGTTCTTCCATGTTGGGATCGCCCATGTTTAATTTGCCAAAGTTCCAGTTGTAAGTGTCGAGCTTACTTAACGAAACTTTCAGTAGTTCCACACAGTGGTTTATATCTTCTTTATGCGCCATCTCAATAGTTTGATGGATGTGACGCAGTGGAATAGATATGGCGCCAGCAATAGCACCATTTTCGCCATAGCGTTGAATACCTGCTGTGTCGGTTCCGCCTGCCGGCAAAATCTCCGGTTGCCACTTGATATCATGTTCGGTGGCTATTTTTTTCATATAATCGACCATGCGATAATCGCAAATCGTCGAGCCATCCATAATCTTTATGGCAGCTCCTTTACCCAGATGTGTAACTGCTTCGTGTGCTTGTGCACCCGGCACATCAAATGCGATGGTAACATCAAGACCAAAGCCAAAGTCTGGATTTATATGATGGGCTGCTGAAATAGCTCCTCGTAAGCCTACTTCTTCTTGCACGGTAAATACCCCATAAATATCATAAGGAACAGTTTCGTCTTTCAAAGCGCGAAGCGCTTCGATCAAAATATAAACCGAAACGCGATTGTCTAGTGATTTGCTATTCACACAATCTCCCATTTCGATTAGACTTCGCTCACGTGTAATCGGATCACCAATGGAAATATATTGGTCAACTTCAGCTTTTTGCATACCCAAATCAATGAAATATTCATTAATTGGTACCTGCTTAGTGCGTTCTTCTGGCTTCATCAGGTGAATAGGTTTAGAACCCATCACACCAACCAAATCCTTTTTACCATGAACGATTACCCTTTGAGAAGTAAGCGTTTTAGGATCAAAACCACCAAGTGTATGAAAGCGGACGAAGCCATCCTCATCAACATGCGTTACAATGAACCCAATTTCATCCATATGAGCAGCTACCATGACTCTTTTTCGGGCTTTCCCCTTTTTAATTGCCATGATATTTCCCATATTATCGACCTTCAGCTCGTCTACTAGCGGCTTGACCTCTGCGACTACCAGCTCCCGCATACGTTGTTCGAAACCCGGAGCACCGGCGGTTTCACAGATTTTCTTTAACAAACTTACATTAATCATTCTCTAAAGAATTTGGTTAATTGGCAAATTGGTGCGAAAATAGCACGTTTTTTTATCAGAAGCGAATAGTTTTACCGTCGAATCCGTTTTAGCAGCAGACATGTCCGATGCAATTTGGTCGGGCCAACCGCTAAATCGAACTTACACAAAAATAATTGCTTTTCCATGTCTTTAATTAAAAAGCTTGCCGGGGAAACCGCCATCTACGGCATCAGTAATATTCTGAACCGGCTGCTGAATTATATCATCATCACGCCCTATCTGACTTATGTGTTTAACGAAGATCAAGGGGAGTATGGCGACCACGGCATGATGTATGCTTTTGCCGCTTTTCTGATGGTCATTTTTACCTACGGCATGGAAACCGCTTTCTTTCGCTTCGCCAATAAAAAAGGAGAGCTGGATCGGGTATTTTCTACGGCATCTATTTCTCTGATTTCTTCTACTATTTTGTTGAGTACTTTTTTTCTGCTGCTGGCTCCACAAATTGCAGCGTGGCTACTCAATCCAGCACTTTATATTCGCTATTTCATTCTGATTGTTGCTTTTGATGCACTGGCCGCTATACCTTTTGCAAGACTGCGACTCGAAAACAGACCTATCCGCTTTGCGTTTTACAAAGCGATAAATATTGTAATCAATGGTGGCATGATTCTGTTTTTTCTTGAATTATGCCCTTATCTGACGGAACAAGGAAGTGATTGGGCAAGTCAGATTTATGATCCGGAGCGCAAACTAGAATACGTGTTTTTGGCCAACCTTATGGCATCTGCCGCTACTATTTTGCTGCTACTACCGATGTATTTCAAGATAAAACTGGCGTTTGATGCTGCCTTATGGAAAAAAATGACCTGGTACGCAGCTCCCTTGATTATCGTCGGAATAGCAGGCATGATTAACCAATTGTCTGACCGAATTTTGATACCACAGTTGATGACAGGTACCCTCGAGTCCAACAAAGAACAACTAGGAATTTATAATGCTGCGGTGAAGATCGCTGTTTTGATCAACTTATTTACACAAGCTTTCAAGTTTGCAGCAGAGCCATTTTTCTTTCGGCATTCCGATCGGGTAGACTCTCGTCAAATTTATGCCCAAGTCGGGCAAGCCTTTGCTTTTGTAGGTAGCCTGGCTTTTTTGGGGCTCTTACTCTACCTCGATGTTTTTCAGTTTATAATAGCTAGCAATTTTCGGGAAGGATTAGTCATTGCTCCGATCATGATTTTGGCGTATTTGTTTTTGGGGCTATACTTCAACTTTTCGATCTGGTTCAAAATTACTGATCAAACCTATATCGGTGCCATCATTTCAGTATGTGGTGCCGTCATTTCGCTTTCGCTAAATTTCACACTGATCCCTCAGTTAGGGTACCTTGGTGCAGCCTGGGCTTCCTTCAGTTGCTTCTTGTTTATGGCTGTGGTCAGTTACTTGGTGGGGCGCAGGTATTATCCAATTCCATATCCCATCGGGAAAATGATCCTGTACATAACATTGGCAGTAGCTGTTTGGTGGTTAAGTGAGCAACTTCGCCCAGCTTTGCTGGGCTCGTTTGGACTAATTTTTTTGGTCAATACACTATTATTGATAGTTTATCTTTTGGCAATAGCCATGTTGGAGCGTCCGCTCTTGCGGAAAATGTTGAAAAGAAATTAATCAAAATAAAATCGAACCAATTTGAGGCGATTGGGCGAAATACTCGGAATAAAAAAGGTTCTGGCATCTAGTTGGATACCCTCCTGAAAAAGTAATTGCAAATCGAGATCACGAGTGTTGAGTACGCTTCTTCGCTCGTAGGCACCATCCCCTCTGAGCAAATATTCACTAATGGAGGTTCCGTACTTGATATCATCATTGAAGTAAAACAAAAGGGCGGCCGGTGACTTATAGAGGAAAAAAGAACCAAAATCTGCTTTTTCAACTGTTGATCGTTGTTCTTTCGCAAGTATGGTTTCCCAATGTATCGTTCCATCCGGATGAATAGAAACAATAAGTATACTGCCAAACTTTTGTCGATTAGGAGGGCGGTTATTACTTATGTTTTTTCGCGCTGTTTTTGAAAGGTCATTATATTCAACAATTGCAACAACGCCACCATCTCTTCTCAACACACCTTCACGCATACTCAGCTCATCCATGCCTTTATTTTTTTTGACTTTTTTGTCAAGGAGTTCTGAAAGCATTTCTGTTGTGAATTCATGAAAACGAAGTACATGAGGTACGTTGTTTTCAAAAGGCACCCGCAAATAAAAATAACCGATAGCCCTGTATTTCGTAAAATTGCCATACAGCCCCGATGCAATCAGGCTGTTGTTTTTATTATCAATCTGAAAGTCAATATCGACACTCAGATAGTCTTGCATGCTAATCGGATACGACTGGAGTGCTTTTTGCCGAAAGGCATAGCGGTAAATGAGTAATTGGTGTTGTTTATTTTTAGATCGAAAATTATCTTTCTTAAATATAACGACCATATCACCTGTATCCGTAATTCGAAGATCAATTGCTTCCTGATAAAGATCATCTTTTGTCAAATCGAGCGACTTCTCCCATAGTAGCGTCATATTTTCCATATCAAAGCCTATGGTGTGAAGCTTCTCTCGTCCTTCCACATAGTAAAGCAATAGCTTGCTACGATCTTCTGACCTTATAACTTCAAGACTAGGGAGCGTTGTGACACGACCATAATTTTTGATGGTAGTCGAGTCAATAAAATTGCCTCTTTCGTCATATTTACGGGCTTTGACAATGAATTCAGCTTGTTTTTGATAAGAATAAGCCAAAAAAACATCTTGATTGACTTGTTCAAGCCCCAACATTTGAGCTTGTTTTCTTTCCAGTTCAAGCTCTTTTTCCCAGACAATTTTTAATGCTTTGTTGAGGCCTCGCAGTTTATATTCATAATTCATAGCTGAATAAACAACGGTGTGTTGGTCAAATGCGCCAACCACTTGATAGTCTCCAAAATTGCTGATTGGGATTTCCTCCGAAACAGTAATCTCTTGAGCGGAGAGTGGTAAAACACAAAAAAGGAAGTATATCCAGCTAAGGTGGCGCATAGGTTTAGTATTCTAGTTTAATAATTCGGATACGACTGCGCATTTCACTTGGAATAAGCAGTATTCTGGAGTTGATTTGCACAGCATCCTTAAATCGAAGTCTTATTTTCAAATCTTCTGTATTCAATACACTGTTTCTGACGTATGACCCATCTCCCACCAATACATATTCACTCACCGTATTTTCGTACTTGATTTCATCATTAAAAATGAAACGCAGCGCTGTCGGCGTTTTGAACAAAAAGTAGGATGCATATATGGATTCCTCATCCTGAGCATATTGCTTTTTATGCAAAATGGTGCCCCAATGCAAGTCTCCGTTTGGGTGCATAGAAACAACATAAAGCTCTTCAAAGTAATAGTCGGTCATCGTGCGTACAAAAGGATCATTGAAGCTACGGCCAATTGTTCCGGCTCGTCTTTCCAATAGTTTTGCCTTTTCAATGATAGCGAGTACGCCACCATCACTCCTCAACACCACATCATCCATGACCAATTCGAGGAGTCCCTTATTTCTTTTGACTTTTTTATCAAGGAATGTACCTATCGTCTCGAGATCAAATTCGTGAAACTTTAGAGTGTGATTTCCATAATCTTCAAATGGTATTCGCAAATAGAAAAAACCTTTGGCTTTGGTTCGGTATCGATCACCATACAGGCCAGCGGCAACCAATTGATTATTGCGGTTGTCGACATCGAATTTGACATCAAATGTCAGCTTGCCTTCGAGGGAGACATTAAATTCACGAACTTTTTCGTCCATTCCAAAAAACTGAAATATCTGATAATAATGGACTTTCCGGTTAGAGCGATAATTGTCTTTGTTTAGCACAAAGTGCATATTGCCACTATCGTCTACGAGTATTTGTTGCCATTCGAGACCATAATTCATGTCTTCTGGCTCAATGGCTTTTTCCCACATCACAGTCATACTTGGTACATCAAACGCAATGGCCTTTACGTAGCGTTGTTTTTCGACGTGATATAGCAAAATTTTGGAACGATCCTCAGAGCGAATTACTTCAAAATCAGGCGTGGAAAATAAAAAACCAAAGTTTTTGATAGTCACTGAATCTACCAATTCTGCCGAAGCATTGTATTTGTTTGCTTTGACGATGGTTTTTGATTTTTCGCGAAAGCGATACAAAAGAATAAACTGGTCTTCAATTTGTTGGACGCCCAATACCTTGGCCTGTCGATCGTCTAGTTCAAGTTCTTTTTCCCAGACCATCTGCATACTTTCGTCAAATGCCTGAATCTCGTAAGAGTAGGTGTGATCGCGAAAGAGCAATGTATTTTGGCCTAATAAGCCGATTAGTTCGTATTTTTTATCACTTCTGAGATTGACTTCTTCCGATACGGTAATGGTTTGTGCCAAGAGCGAAAATGGAAAAAGCAAACTTAGGAAGATCAGATACTTTTTAATGACCAGATATTTTTTGTGTATCATATATGATTATCATTTTACCAAAAGACTACTAACTGAAAGTCAGTAGAAAGTGTTGTTCTGAACATTTGCACTTTCTACAAAATAATAATCTGGCAAAAATCAATGTTCACAATTCAGAGCAGATATCCTTATTTTAACAATTATTTAGTCAAATAGGGAGCTAAAAAGCTTATTTGGCTAGTTGGAATGAGTAAAAGGTAGTTTTAAACTGATAAACGATCTAATATTGAAAGTGCGATTATTCATCCAAATTATGTTGATAGCGGTCGGTGTTTATATGATTGTAGTTGCAGGTGTTTTTTTCTTTCAACGCCTAATTATTTTTCAACCCGAACAGTTGGAAAAGAATCATCCCTTTTCATTTCCGGCTTCATTTAAAGAACATTGGCTAGAAACCAAAGATGGTGTTCGCATCAATGGGTTGTTTTTTCCAACTTCAGCAGGGCCATCCAAAGGTTTAATCCTCTATTTCCATGGCAATCGTGGGCATTTGCAACGTTGGGGGCATGAACATAGCGACTTTACCAGTCGAGGGTACGATATTTTTATCATTGACTATCGCTCTTACGGCAAAAGCGAAGGCCGCGCTACCGAGCCAGGGCTTTATCAGGATGCCCAAGCGGCATATCGCTGGGCTTTGGAACGATACGCTGCGGATCAGATCGTTTTGTATGGTCGTTCACTCGGAGCAGCGGTTGCTAGCCACCTGGCAACAAAAGTGGATGCACGAATGCTAATTTTGGAAACGCCGTTTTATAGTTTTCGGGATGCGGTTCGCAAAAAAGTACCTTGGTTGTGGACGCCCTATTCTTTTGAGGTGGAGTTTCCAAACTATCACAACATTCAACAGGTGGATTATCCAGTGCATATTTTTCATGGCACCAGTGATCGTTTGGTCCGATATAGCTCGGCAGTCAAGTTAAAACCTTTGTTGGATTGTGTTGATTGTTTTGTCACAATTGAAGGAGGTGGCCATCGAGACTTGTCTGATTTTTCTGAATTTCAGACTTATCTGGATAAGATTCTTTGAAAAATGTATTTTTGCAGCCACTTTGAAAAAGGAGATTATGAGTAAGCGGAATAAACTACAGAAGTTTGCAGATATTTTGAGCTACCCTAATGTGGTGGAAAATTACGATGCCAAGAACCCTGGCCTTGTTGGTAAAGATGGGGCTGAAATTTCCCGAAAGGGAGAGTGGGCTCAAAAACAATTCGGAAATGATCGGCCGATCACCCTTGAATTAGCTTGCGGAAAAGGAGACTACACGCTCGGCCTGGCCCGGATGTACCCCGAACGCAACTTTATTGGTGTGGATATCAAAGGAGCACGTATCTGGAAAGGTGCTGGGATTGCACTGGAAGAAAATTTGGAAAACGTAGCTTTTTTACGGACACGTATTGAACAGATAGCTCTGTTTTTTGAAGCTGGAGAAGTTGATGAAATCTGGATTACTTTCCCCGATCCGTTTTTACGGAAAAGTAAAGCTAATCGGAGGCTGACTTCTGTCAATTTCCTAAAGCATTATTCCAAGATTCTGAAAAAAGAGGGAATTGTTCATCTCAAAACAGATTCACCAGAACTGTATGAATTTACCCTTGAGACCTTGGCGGAAACGGATTTAGCCACTTTATTATATGAAAAAGATGATATCTACTCTGAAGAGTTATACCTGCCTGAATTAGAGCTCAAGACCTTTTACGAGAAGATGCATTTGCGCGAAGGCAAGACCATTAAGTACGTTCAATTCAAGCTAGAAAAAACACTGGACGGGGCTAGTTCTGACAAGGTGTAAGGTGCCTTAGCATGCCGCTTCAGTGTTTGGGCGAAAGCCAGATCCATTTTAGAAATATAAAACTGATGAGGTGCATTGGGGGCTTCTATACGAAGCAAATCAAGAGCCTGTAATCGGCGTTGCAGTTGGCGTGCCACGGCCGGCGCTGGATCGATCAGGTGTTTGTCATGGCCGACTACCGCTTGAATTTGCGTGTGTAAAAGCGGATAATGGGTGCATCCTAATACGAAAGTATCTACACCTTCGAGCAGCATAGGGTGTAGAATTTGCTGCAGCAAAAATTGCGTTTCCGGTGCATCTTGTAGCCCAGCTTCGATTTTTTCGACTAGCCCAATACACGGATTTTCAAATACCTCTGTCGCTTTCGCGAAACGCTGTACCAGTCTGTCATAACGTTCACTACCAAAGGTTCCGGCTGTCGCCAAAACACCAATTTTGTGGCTTTGCGTGGCTGCGACCGCAGGCTTTACAGCAGGTTCCATACCAATGATCGGAATATCTGGCCAGTGTTCGCGCATTTGAGGCAGTGCAGCAGCAGAGGCGGTATTGCAGGCAACGACGACTGCTTTGCAATGTTGATCTTCGATTAGGAAGCGACAAATATCAATAGAAAATTGGTGGATTTGGGAGGCGGGTTTGGTACCGTAAGGAATATGGGCGGTATCGCCAAAATAGATGAGGTGTTCGGAGGGTAAAAGGTCGAAAATAGCATTGGCGACCGTAAGGCCGCCAATACCAGAGTCAAAGATTCCGATTGGATGTTGCTTTGACATAAGATTACATACCAAGTTTAGCTTTCACTTGCTCACTTACATTCATTCCTTCTTCGGAATAAAGCAATACGCCTTTTTCAAAGATAAACTGGTAGCCACCTTCTTTAGCGACTTGTGCGATCGCGTCATTAACTTTTTTATAGATTGGCTCCAACAAAGACTGTCTTTTGTCTTGAATTTGTTTTACCATATCCTGTTCGAACTTACCGATTTCCAATTCGCGTTCTTTCAGTTTTTTGGCTTCTTCCTCCTGTTGTTTAGGAGACAATTCACCGCGTTCGATTTTTTGCTGGACAGCCTGATAGTCTTTTTGTAGTTGTTCGATCATTGATTGGCCTTTTTTCTGAAGTTGTTTCTGTAAGGCTTCAAGATTTGCTTCTGCTTGTTTTACTTGTGGGAAGTCTGCCAAAATTTTAGCAGATTCAACGTAACCAAACTTTTGTGCTTGTACACTAGTAGCAAGTGCAAAGAACAAGAACAAAAAGCTTCCAATTTTTACTATTCGATTCATTGTACGATTCATTTTCAAATTTGATAAAATCTCAAAACTGAGTTTGTTTTTAGCGGCGGCAAAAATACAGCTTTTTGATGGGATGGAAAAAAATAGCTTCCTATAAAGCATAACCTAACCGCTAGTTTGTGCTTATTGTTAGTTATTAGACTTGTTCACCGCATCATCAAATGGCTACAAGCGGCAAAATTTTATCCTGTACTTCGTTGAAAAGCCTCGCCGATGCTAAGGCATCGCCTACGT
>JALEHC010000641.1 GCA_022763215.1 Saprospiraceae bacterium | reverse complement strand
TTTTCACTACCAAATACGCTCCGGATAAATCACCATTTGAATAAAATTAAACTCTATATTGTCAAAACTAATCGCTTTGCCATTCTCCAAATCGAGCTGCAAATCTGGAAAATACCGCAAATTTGTTCGTAAAATGAACCATTGTAGCCTGTTTGGACGAATGTCCCAGCCGAAGGTAAGCCCATACGTCAACTTTTCTTCGCTTTCATCAAAAACCGTCTGACTTCCCTGCACTTCTTGGGCACGCAACGACTCATAACTCAATGCCGGGCCGATAAAAGGTACAAATCCATGGTAATCGCCTAGACTTTTTGTCACCTCCAGCGTTAATGCTCGTCTACTTGCTTTTTGAGCTACACCGTATGCTTGCTGCTCATTGTGATAACTCCGATAACTCAATGCAGCATTCAAATCAGGCTTATGCCAATAATACCCCAACGAAAAGTCAGGCATGACATTCAAGCGGTGCTGCTCTAAAAAAGGTCGTTCGTCTTCAATATAACTCGAACTTCCGGTCCACCAAGCAGATGAAAAACCTATTCCTACAAAAAAGTTGCTCAAATCACCTCGCTCAGCCAACACATCTGTTACCTTGGCCGTACGTCCGCTTTCCCAATCTTCTTCGGCCGAAACAGTAGTGTCAAACATATACTTATAGGCTACCGACAGAAAAAAAGGCGACGTTTCTACACTCGCTTTGACATCACGAGAAATATAGTAATCCAATTCATTATCATAATTATACATCAAACTGGCTTCCAACAAATGGGCACCTTTGTTAAAGGTCAAACCGGTCATCAACGGCAATCTGGTAAAGCGTTTTTCAGGGCCATTTTCAAAAATCAAGTTTTCATTATACTGCTCCAATACATACGGCGCCAGCGATACACCAAAGAAAGGTCGTACTTTACCCGATTCAATACGCAATGGATAATATTTAAAAACGGTTTCTACGCCACTACCAAATGCGATTTCTTGCTCCCCACTTTTCTGTGTACGCCCATAAACCGGAAAAGCAACATGAAAATCTGCATGCCCCCAGAAATGAGTGCCCCCGATGATAATCCGAGCCCTGGGACTCATATCAAAATCCAAATTCTGCATGATGCCCTCTGCATCGATATACCGCGTTTGGCCGCCAAGGCCCGACTGCACATCCACCCCCAGCGTAATTTGCGCAAAGCGGTGACGGGTTTCTTTTTCCACGTATAATTGTGCGTGTACCATTTGCGTAAGCAGCAGAAAAATCACTGTTAATTCCAGTCCTTTTTTCATGCTTTTTGGAGTCGTTTTGGCCTTTTCCTTTCGGGAAACCGAATCACCAAATTGCTTGCGATATTTACGAATCCACCGACCTATAAAAATACCTCCAATAACTCCTGGCAATACCCAATACAACCAACTCATACCAAAATCAGGCAGAAAACGATGCCCACTTTGCACGACAAAAGCAGTTACAGCAGCTATATAAGAGCCCAGCATGGCCTGCATATGATGATACCACCACCACATCTTACTATCCATCTCGCTTGCGCGAAATATCTTGATATCTGTCCATGCAGAACTAAAGGTAAACCAGCCAAATAACATACACAGTAAAGGATAGGCCAACGAAACTCCCCACCCATACAAAAATGGCACAGCCACACCAAAGCCCATCAACCCGATACCCATCAGGGCAGAAATAATTGCCGCTGTCCAGTCTACCCAGGTCTGCTCTCCCAACTGGCGACGCTTGAGCACCCGATAACCAGAAAAAGTCAGGTAAAAACTAAATACACCGACTACCAGCAAAAACAGGTTAAACCGAAAAAAGGAGATCGTCAACCAAGCACTGGCACACACCCACATCATACCCCAAAAATAAAGGCGACCCACCGTGGTATGCAGCCCTTTTCGCTTTCGCGCAATAATAGCCAACAAACCTGCTAACAAAACCAAGGCTCCAGAAATAGCGTGCGATTTTACAAGAAAGTGGTCTAAAAATTCCATGGTCATTCGTTTTTTTATTGGCAAGTTAGTTCGCTCAACTCCAACCTACCACTTTTCCGAACCCAACCGTCATTTTCCGGGATGAACCGACAAACAGGAAAGATGAATTGTTTTTATGTATCCATTTATGATGTATGATGTTATGATGTATTGATTTTTTGATGTATTGATGTATGATATTTTGATTAGCCATTATCCGATCATACATGAGCACATCAACCGATCAACCCGATCAACCGATCACACATCATCCGATCAAAACATCACCCCAATCAACCGATCACACATGAGCACATCAACCGATCACCCCGATCACCCGATCAACCCATCAAACATCAACCGATCAAAACATCAACCCATGAATTACAATTTTAACCAACCTTTAACCGCCCGTCTTTGTTGGAAGCTTAATAATTGCGCAAATTTGTACGTTTTTAAAGCAGAACATATCAAGCTCTTCTGTTTGCGCTAAGCAGTACAAAATCAAAAAACCTAAATAACGCATGAAATACATCTCAACATTATTACTTGTCTTTATTTTTAGCCTTTCGGCAAATGCACAAGACATCAAGTATACCGAAGCCAACGAAAGCGATCCAAAAGCAAAAGCAATCCTTGATAAAGTCAGAAAACGCTACCAGTCTTACTCCACTATGACCGCTGATATTTCGCTTGACCTGGAGTTTCCGGAGCAACCTATTGAAACACAAAAAGGAAAAATCAAACAAAAAGGAAATAAATTTCACGTCATGCTAGGTAGCCAGGAAATTCTTTCTGATGGCAATGTACTCTGGCTGATTTTTAATAATAATAAAGAAGTACAAATCAATGATGTTCCTGAAGAAGGCTCTTCCAGTATATTATCACCACAGGAACTATTCAGTTTTTATGAGCGCGATGAATTTGTATATGTACTGATCAACGAAATGGTCGAAGGTGGACGCCAAATTCAGCAAATCGAATTCAAACCTCTTGACCGCAATGCGGATTACTCCAAACTACGACTTACCGTCGATCGCAAAACCGCAGAAATTGTCCGTATGAAAGCGTTCGGTAAAGATGGTAGCCGGTATACGATTCATATCAATAAACTAACGCCTAATCAGGCCATATCCGATAATGCTTTTGTCTTCAAAAAAGAAAAATATCCTGATTATTATATTGAAGATTTTAGAGAATAATCGACAAAGATGGGTGCTGGGAAAATTTCTCACCACCCATTTTTGTTTCAGCCCCTTCCCTTCCACCCTTTCTCCCTGCTTTTTAAGAACTATTCTGAATACTTGAGGTTATACTACAACGGAAATAATCCTTTATTTCTCAGAAATCTCGAATCGTTCAAAAACATATCCATGATAGTCGAAGAGCAAAATGTTATTACTATTTCTTACGAATTACGCGAAAATGACGCCGGAGGCGAATTAATGGAACGAATGGACAACAACTATCCCTTCGTTTTTTTATTTGGCACAGGCAAATTACTCCCCGCTTTTGAAAAAAAATTACACGGCTTACAAGAAGGCGATTCCTTCGAGTTTACCCTCTCCCCCAATGAAGCCTATGGCCCTAATCGTGCCGATTTTATAGTCAAAGTACCTCGTGAAGTCTTTACTCAAGAAGGACAAATCCCCGTTCGGGTCGAAAAAGATGTATTCGTTACGCTAACTGACGACATGGGCGATCAACATAATGGTGTGATCATAGATTATAATGAAGAAGAAGTCAAAGTCGATCTTAATCATAGCATGGCAGGTATGACTTTACACTTCAAAGGTGTTATCCTCAAAATCAGAGAAGCAACCGTCGACGAATTGGTGCGCAACCATTACATTCAAGCCGGAGGCGTTCGCCGCCCGGACTTTGGAGAAGGACAAGTTTAATAACAGAACTAACATTATGACTACAAGTATAGCGACTTCCGTCAGATCTCGCGTAAGCGAATTACTCAACCATCTTTGTAAAGGCTTGTATGAGCGCGAAGAAGCCGTCAAACTTGCGCTGCTCAGCGCCCTTGCTAGTGAAAGTATTTTCTTATTGGGCCCTCCGGGCGTTGGCAAAAGCCTTATCGCGCGTCGTCTGAAATATGCTTTCCGTGATGGTACTTCTTTCGAGTATCTAATGAGCAAATTCTCAACACCAGACGAAGTTTTTGGCCCGGTTTCAATCAAAAAACTTAAGGAAGAAGACAAGTACGAACGCCTGACAGAACGTTATCTGCCGGGAGCTAATATCGTATTCCTGGACGAAATCTGGAAAGCAGGCCCTGCTATTCAAAATGCACTGCTCACGATTCTGAATGAAAAAATATACCGCAATGGTGACCAAGACCTGAAAGTCAACATCCGAGGTATCATTACGGCTTCTAACGAGCTTCCTCCAAAAAATCAGAGCCTCGCTCCTATCTGGGACCGTTTTCTTATTCGACTTGAGCTTGGCAACATCAAGAAGTTCAAGAACTTCCTCAATATGATTACCGATACCAAAGATGTCTATGAGGATGATGTTGCCGAAGATGTCAAAATTGGAGAAAATGAGCTGGAAGAATGGACACGACTGATTGATGAAATAGAAGTGCCTGCCGAAGTGTTGAACACCATCCAACTTACCAAAATCAAACTGGATGAACACAATAATCGGCCCAACAATGCCAGTGATCCCATCCTTGTCTTCGATCGCCGTTGGAAAAAGATTATCCGCTTACTCCGGACTTCTGCATTCCTCAACGGACGGGAAAAAGTAGACCTGATGGATTGTTTTCTGATGATCGAATGTTTGTGGGCAAAACCTTCCCAACGCGAAATTATTCGCGATATAGTCGCTGAAGCTGTACGCAAACACGGTTATTCCCTTGCGGTAAATCTGCAAATGTTACGTAAAGAGGTCGAAGAATTTGAACAGGATGTCAATGAAGAGATTCAGGTAAAACACACCATTACAGAAGAACAACTGCTACCAATAAAAGAAGAATATTTCGAACTCATCAAAAAAGATACGCAGTTCGAAGGTACACTAGTTCAGATCAAACAATTTCAGAAGCTTTCCCTTGCCGAATCTTCTGTTACTAACTTTTATGATCCGGAAGGTAATCTGGTTAATCGCCTGAAAGCACAAAAAAGTCCACAACAACATACCATTGAAGTGTTTTACAACTCTGAAAAAATGGTTTATCCGCTCAAAACCAAAAAAGCAGAACGAACGGAGATTATTTTTAAAAAACCTCATCCCATTGTTGCCAAATTTTGGGAAGAACGCTTTGAAAAGCTTCAATCTTACATCCAAACCCAAAACGAGCGTATGCACAAGGAAGCTCCAAACGAACTCAATCATCTCGATGACAATTTATTTGTCAAATCTGATTGGAGCGAAGTCGTGCGAGCCAATTTGGAAGAAGTACAAAAAGCATTGGAAAGACTACAGCTTAGGCTCGAAAAAATTCGCCATAGCTACCAAAATTTTGACTAGGCCATACGATTTATGAATAAGGACTTACAAGATCGACTCGAACAAGAATACGAACGCTTTATCGAATTTGGTGGCTTACTCAACCGCCAAATGCGCAAATACTTGGTACAGTACCTGCAAAACCAACTGGAACCGGACAAATTTGTCATTCCAGAACTGGATGATCAGTATTTTCAGTACTTCCAAAAAGCATTGGACCGACTGTTTGCAATCAAAGAGTTGATCCCGATTCTGCAACAAAACGATAAAATTTCGTACCAACTAGTACTCGACACTTTATACTGGCTTCGCAAAACGTACAAAAAAGTTCGTTCCAAACATCCTTATGCGGATGAGGAAGAACGCCTCGGTAGCTGGTCTGTCACGCCGGTGCATATTTTTATAAAGCGATGGTTTTATCTCATTCAATATCTTAGAGGAATTTATAGCAAAGAAGAACTTGATGCCTCTTTTTATGAAAATCGATTCAGGGAATTAATTACCGCTGAACAAATCGAGGAAATCCCACAAGAAAACCGCCCAAAGATTGATCTCATACTTACAGATTTGCTGGCTCAATGGGATGCTTTGCTTTACGCAAAAATCTTTGAATACCAACTAAAAAAGCTGGAAGAAGAACAGGAACAATACGCCCAATTACTCGAAGCGAAAGTTGAGGAGTATCAAAAGTTGATGCAAATCATCAATCCTGTAACTGATTATTTGGGATGGGATATGTCACGCTCCCTTTGGCAGGAAACCTCTTTTGACGTAGTCAAACAATATGATGATCTGCTGCAAGATGAGCAATCGCTTAAGCAACTGGCCGATCTGCTGGGCAGCATGCGCGAAGCAGAAATCGAAATCGAAGAAGAAGAGTTTGAAAAAACCATCATTCGTCAGGAATGGGTGATTGACGAACATTCAAAAGCAGAAATTGTCGGAATTCACGAAAGTGACGACCTCAACAACTTATTGAGTGCAGAGGTGGGCCTGCTCAGCAATCAAGAAACCGAAATGCTTTTTCTCAAAAAGTTTGCAGATAAAAATCTACTGACTTTCCGGTATGAAGACAAAAAGCTGGTGCAAAGTGAAGATGTTTTGACGGAAGTCAACCAGCGAACCCGCATGAAAGAAAAAGGGCCGTTCATTGTATGCGTAGATACCAGCGAATCCATGACTGGCCGCCCTGAGCAACTCGCCAAAGTACTGTGCCTGGGCGTACTCAAAATGGCTATTAAGGAAAACCGTCGAGCCTACCTAATCAATTTTTCACAAGGTATCAAAACCCTCGATCTATTCGACATCGCTAGCTCAATCAATGAAATTGCTAAGTTTTTGCGCATGTCTTTTTATGGCGGTACCGATATTTCGCTGGCCTTGTACGAAGCGATTCGCCAATTGCGATCCAATGATTATCAGGATGCAGATGTGCTGATTATTTCCGACTTTATCATGTACAAGGTCAATAATGATGTTTTGCAGGATGTCAAATACTTCCAACAAAATAAAGGAACCCAATTCCACAGCCTGACCCTTTCCAGCGAACCAAATGATCAAATTCTTGATTATTTTGATACCAATTGGTTATACGATCCTAAAAATAAAGGTGTAATCAAGGAAATGACTCGAGGCTTAAAAACCATTACTGAACGAGAGTATTAGCCTTTATCATTTTCACCGTTCAAAATAGTTTCCTTTCTCAGCGATAAATTGATTTGCTTACCGCAAATTTCAGGGACAAGAGGTGCAATGCTGGCCATTTTACAAGTTTTTTCAAAAAAAATTAATTTTTTTCTTGTTTAGCGATTACCTTTTTCTTCCTAATGGTATTAATTAATAGCCATGCAAAAGAAAACATACACTGACCAACAAATTCTGTCCATGCTAAAAGCCGATCTGCCCATGCAACAAGATCGGGCACTTCGCGCTATGTATCGACAGCATTTTGAAGTCGTCCAATCATTCGTGCACAAAAACCAAGGTAATGATCAGGATGCAGAAGACATTTTTCAGGATGGTCTGGTCGTGATTTACAACAACATTCGAGAAGATGATTTTTTGTTACAGTCAAGTTTGAAGACCTACGTTTACAGTATTTGCCGAAATATTTGGCTGAACCGACTTCGAAAACTTTCTAGAGAAGTAGAAGTCACCGACGAACATGAAAATATTGAGATACCTGATGATCAAATGAAAGCAATAGTGAAGGGAGAGCGCAGCGAAATCATAGTACAGCTCATTCAAAAAATGGGCACCGAATGCCGACAAATTCTACAGTTTTTTTATTTCGAACGACTCCGCATGAAACGCATCTCAGAACTGATGGGCATTTCAAGCGAACAAGTCGCCAAAAATAAAAAGTCTCGATGTATGAAAAAATTGAGAACGATGGCTGAAGAAGATACGGTATTCAAAGATTTTTTTTCACGGTAGATTCCTACCCTAAATCCAAATTTAAAATTATGGATAATCGAGATCTACAAATCGAAAAGTACTTATTAGGTCGTCTGACAGGACAAGACTTAGCTGCATTCCAAAAAAAGCAGGAACAGGATCCCGCTTTCGCGAAACTCGTAAAGGAGGAACAGACTTTAGTAGATGGCATACGAGATTACAGCAATCAGCAACTGAAAAACCGAATCGGTAATCTGCGACAGCAAATGCTGGAAGAAAATAAAGTCAAATATCTTCCGCTTTATCGCCGCAGTTGGGTTCGTATAGCCATTGCTGCCAGTGTTGTTCTGCTTGTTTCTGTTATTGGTTGGCAGCTCTATTTATCGCCCTCTTCACTAGGTGAAAAGTATTTTTCAGACAACTTTTATCCGGTATACAACGTGCCTTTAGCACTTCGCGATTCAAAAATCATTAGCGTTGATGAAATCGAAATCATTAAGGAAAACTTTCTCAAACACAAGTTTGATGAAGTCATTCCGGATATGCTTCGATATCGACATGCTTTTCCGGACAATCAATATGCCCGGTTAATCCTGATAATTTCTTACATTGGAGAAGATCGTTTGGCAGAAGCCAAAGCCGAGTTCAAAATGATTGATCCTCCCGGTGAGCTTACTGATGCTGTCAATTGGTACCGAGCTATGCTCTATCTCAAAGAAGGCAAGCTCGACGAAGCAGCAGCGTCTCTCGAACTAGTCATAGCTGATCGAGGAAGTGATTTCAGAGAAGTCGCCAAAGAATTATATCAGGAAATTGAAAATAATCGCTAATGAGCGAAAAAAAGTATGGCTGGCTACGCCAGCGTTTTGAAGTGGGCCCTGATCTCAAATTGTTCAGAGCCCGCTTTGATTTTATGAAAAACCCGCGCAATGGCGCTACCGAAAAAATGATCGTGCTGGAGTCTGCTGATGCCGTCAATGTCGTCGCACGAACGCCTCAAGGCCAACTGGTCTTTGTCCAACAATACCGTTTCGGACTGGGCCAAGAAACCATCGAACTTCCAGGCGGACTGGTTGATGCTGGCGAAGATATCAAACTTGCCGCGGCGCGCGAATTGCGCGAAGAAACAGGATACACTGGCTCTAACTGGCAATCCCTGGGCAAAATTCCTTCCAATCCGGTCTTTCAGGATAGCTACATCCACCATTGGCTTGTTGATGGGGTTGAGCTTACGCAAAATCAACAACTGGACGAGGGCGAAGCAGTCACGGTACTTCTTATGGACGAAAAAGAGGCACTGCAAAAATTGCTACAAGGCTTTTTCCAACATCCACATACGGTAAATCCTCTGCTCATTTATTTTTCCAATACCCAACAACTAAAAATATGAATCCTGTCGAAGCTATTGTTTTTGATGCCTATGGAACCTTGTTTGACGTGCAGTCTATTCAGCGAAAGCTGGAAAAGTTGTATAACACCCGCGCTGCGTCTATCGGTCAAGTCTGGCGACAAAAACAATTGGAATATACCTGGCTTCGTACGCTTATGCAACGCTATGTCCCATTCACCAAGCTTACGCAAGATGCGCTACTGTACGCTTGTGAGGCAAATGGCGTAAACGCTCAACCGGAGGAAGTCAATCAGTTGATGGAAGCCTATAACCAACTGGATGTTTTCACGGAAGTGCATGCTGCCCTTCAACAACTTAGCCAACAAGTACCGCTGGCCATCCTTTCCAATGCCAATCAGGAATTGCTCGATCGGGCAACGACCTACAACCAAATTAAGCCCTATTTCAAAGATATCATTAGTGTGGATGCTGTTGAACAATTCAAAACAGTACCCACGGTTTATCAGCTTGCTGTTGATCGACTAAAAGTATCAGCTGAGCGAGTGGTCTTTGTTTCTTCCAATACTTGGGATGTGGCTGGCGCCAAATCGTTCGGCTTGCAAGTAGTCTGGGTAAAAAGAAAGCAAGATGCTATTGTCGAGCAGCTGGGTTTTCCGCCTGATCATACGATTGAACAGTTGGGGGACTTATCGTCTCTCTTTTTTTCTTAGACTTGCTCAACGAGATGTACAATACCCCAATAATCACCAGCAAAGTGCCCAACCACTGCAACAAACCAAGGCGTTCGTTCAAAAAAATATAAGCCAATACTATCGTAGATATAGGGCCAATACTTCCAATAATACCCGCATTACTCGAACCAATAACCCGAATACCCTCAGAAATCATAAAAGATGGAATTACGGTGGCCAAAACTGCCATCAGAAAAGCATAAAAATATACCCCCTGATCAAAACCAAACAAATCAAATCCGTTCTGAATACCATTGTGCACAAAGATCGCCATAGCTGCCGATAACATCGCAATAGAAGTGTAGCGCATCGTTCCAATTCGCGGCAATAAACGCCCGCTACCAACCAAATAAGAAGCATAAACAAATGCACAGGCAAAAACCAAAGAAGCCCCCAACAAAAAATTGGGCTGTTGTCCTCCCAAGTTTTCCACAAATGCCAAGATTATGCCCGAATACGTCAGCAATAAAGCAACGGCTTGTGCTTTGTTCAGGCGTTCGCCAAATAAAATCCAGCCAATCAAAACAACAATGGTGGGATAGGTAAACAAGATCAGACGTTCAAAACTGGCAGAAATATATTGCAACCCCCAAAAGTCAAGCAGGCTTGCAACATAAGAACCAGCAATGCCCAGTAGAATAATTTTGAGCCAATCGAGTCGAGCAATACGCTTTCCACTTTCTTTACTCTTCCGCCTTTCGCGAAAAGCAAAAAACGCGTAAAAAGGCAAAGCAAAGCCCATACGCAGAGCCAACAACTCAGCAGAAGTGACTTCATATTGGTAAGCTAATTTTACCAATACGGCTTTAGACGAAAACATAACCGAACCAAAAAAGGTGATCCCGGCTGCCAAAAGCATATGATTGCTTTTGATCGATTTGATCTGCTTATTCATAAAGACGAAGGTAAAAAATTATCTATCCTACCTTCGTCTTCATCTTGTCGTATTTGCCGAACCTGTCCGCCGAATGGCGTGATGGCATACTATTAATTTCGTTGAATTACGAGCCGTAAATGGGTCTGAACAGATGCATTCTGCAATTGAATCCAATAAGCACCAACGGATAAACGACTGATATTCAATGGCTCACCTGCTTCCCAATTTTGCTGTTCAACGAGCTGTCCGTCTGCCCGAAAAACCCGAAGTACATAAGTCTGCCCTGGCTCTGCTTGCAAATGCAGCACCTCCTGTGCCGGATTTGGGTAAACTTGAATCTCCGCTCCCAAGGCTGCATTCCCACTGATCTGTTGCACCGGAATATAGCTCAAATCATTGCTCCCGTCTCGAATATCTACGGTGTAATCTTCTACTTCTCCATAGCCAATCAGATTACAAGAAGCCGGAGTACTTCCATATTTCATGCTAATACGCATCCGGGTTTCGCCTAAAGTAGCGACATCGGGTATAGTCAAAAGGCCATTCACAACATCATTGGAGCCACCAGGCGCAAATACCAACTCGTTTGCATCTTCAAAATCACCATCTTGGTTGAAGTCAATCCAGATTCGCCAGTGTTCTGTAAAAGCATTACTGAGGTAACCCGGCTCTAATTTGACCAAATGACTTTGGGAGAGATTTAAAGGGATGACCAGATTCTGAAAATCCCCATATCCTCCATTATTCCCACTTTCATGACTCATAGTACCTATCGTAACCTTGTTGATCCACTCATAAGTCGTGCTGCTCCCCGAAGAACTGCAATAATCAGTGGTGCCACCAGTAACCGTATAAGTATTCATGACGGAACAATCGCTGGCATCGACCACTTCTAGGGTGTAAGTGCCTGCTTGCAAATTACTGATAGAAGCCGTACTGGCACCATTTGACCAGTAGTACGAATAAGGCGGCGTACCTCCATGCACACTAATGTCAATTTCACCATCATTGTCTTCTGACAAAAAGATTTGAGCATCTACCTCTAATGCTGTGGGCTCCTCGATATGATAATAGCCTACTTTGGTACAACCACCCTGATCCGTAATCGTCAATTGATACCAAGCTGCGGAAAGATTATTGATTTGGGCACTTCCAGCCCCTGTATTCCATGCATAAGTATACGGTGGCATGCCACCACTGACCTGAATAGCAATGCTTCCATCCTGCTCATCAGCACAACTAATATTCTGAATATTTGCCTGTAATTCTATAGCTGTTGGCTCTGCAATCAAAACCGGTTGAACCTTTTCGCAGCCGTTAGCATCGCTAATCGTTACCGAATAATTACCGGCCGTTAGGCCATACAAGGCAGATGCCTCAATACCAATATTCCATTCGAAATGATATGGAGGCGTTCCGCCGCTGGCTGTAAGTACAGCAGATCCGGAAGGAGTTCCGGGGCAACTGGCGTCTTCGGTTTGAAGTTCTATGCTCAGGCCATTTGACTGTTCAATTTGCTGCTGTTTGATCAAAGTACAACCGTTAGCATCGGTGATGCTGACCCAGTAATTTCCGGCGGCCAGGCCATTGAGTTGTGGACTCATACTTCCATTGCTCCAGATATAGGTATACGGAGGGGTTCCGCCTTGCGGCAAACAAGCAAGACTACCATTTTGCGCATTGCAACTGGCATTATTTGCGCTGATAGAAGCACTCAACGGAGTAGGCTGAGTGATCTGTACTGCTCGCACCAATTGTTGATTTCCATCCGATATAGTCACCGTGTAGGTTCCCGCTTCCAATTGCCCAGCGTAGGCTTGCTGTGCACCGCTACTCCACTGATAATTATAGTTGCCACTTCCGCCTGTTACGCTTAGCAATGCCCAACCGTCCGCAGCGCCATAACAGCTGACCGGAGCGTATTGGGTTATATTTGCCTGTAAAGGCAGGACGACTTCATCGGTACAGAACGCATGTTGTGCTGTAGTGGAAAAATTCCCACCCTCGACTATCAATTGTCCCAGATGGTTACGCAATTTGAAAGTGCGTCCACAACAAAGACCATTTCCGGCAGTGTCCAACACCTTTAATACATAACAGCCTTGCGGCAAACAAATCGATTCCTGTACAACAGCGTACGGAGATTGCCCATTGTAGGGCCCGCCTTGTGCTAAAAGTTGTCCAGTTTCGCTTTGAATCTGCCAACTGGTTTGTCCTGGGAATTGATCAAGCTGCAGTTCAATTTGCATCGTATAGCCACAAGAATTATGCTCATAAAACTGGGCAATCGAACGGGGACTTTCTACCCCATCAGCTCGACGACTCGCGACTGCAATCCAATGCTCTGCGCCATTTGAAGTTTCAAAAGGAAAAGAATTTTGATTGGTGGTTCCTATTTTTTCCATGTACTTCTCGCCCAGCATATAAATATCGTATTGCGCTGCTCCTTCCACGGGCGTCCAATACACTCTCGCCTCTTCTGGATGAACTGCTTCCACAGCAAAATCAGGCACTTTAAGCACATTAGTAGCGCTAATAGAAGTTTGATTGCCCCGCTTTACGCGAAATTGAACTCGCCCGTGTACATTGGTCGGTATGGTCCATTTGAATGCGCGTTTTTCAGGAGCAATATTTTCGTTTATCGTTTGCCAAGTGGTACTGCCTTCCGGCAAATAAGCCAATTCAAATGGCAGATGGTCATCAAAAGCATCCCAGTGAATATCGACTGATTTTCCAGGTTGTAATTTGGAATCAGCGACTGGGTACATGATTTCCAAGTCGGTATTTTCAAAATAATAAACCAAGTAATAAGATTGTGGCCCAGTAGGAACTTCAAAACCCTGAATCTGAATTTGATAATTACCAGCCTGCGGCTGATCAATCGTTATTTGCTCCATATTATTGATATGATCTGCTCCTCTGTGAGCCGGACTAGTCAAACTATCAATGTGTGGAAAAGTACTCAGTGTCCAAGGTAAAAACACCTGATTAGCAGGTGTATATAGTTTCATATCCAGATCATTGACCAAGGTTTTCTGGGCATAAACAGAAGCTTCCGGGTCGGTCCAGTAAACCATTACCCGCAATTGCTGGGTACCGGCAGGTACATAAATATTGTGCCAACGATTTTGCTGATGTGTTATAGAATCTTTCAGAAAGGTCTCCTCTTCAATGATGGAAAGTGCTCTTTGTGCATGCACTTGTCCCCAACCATATTCATAATCAGGACCTGGTCGGCCAAGGTCTTCAGCAGTATTCAACATACAAGCTTTTGTAAAAGCCGCATCCGGCACCTCGCCATGATAGTATTTGTAAGCCTGATAAAGGACAGCATCAATACCTGCAACCGTAGGGGCAGCAGCAGATGTGCCGGAGCTGTACTGATAGGTATTATTTTTGTCTGTGGTATACTGGCCGTGCCCTTGCGCAGCAAGATCGGGCTTGATTCTGCCATCCAAAGCGGGCCCCAGGCTGCTGGCAGCATGTAGCCGACCATCCCACAATAAATTGGCCACGGCAATGGTGTTTTTTCCTGCTTTCTGGCCTCCCGTTATATTTCCAAATCGTCGGCCATTGGCATCCACCACATCGCCATATACCGGGCTACAGCCTTGCGAGGCACTATTACCCATTGAGTATATCATCGACAAGGTTTCTGTATCATACACCAATGCATCCACTTGCCGCGTATTACCGGTATAAAAACCACCACAAACCTCATAATAAGAAGTGGAGGTAATATAAATACTATCGGTTTGCATATACTCCACCGCATTTTGGATATGTGGATAGCCTTCGATATCGTGCAACATTAAATGTGCTCCAGGAGCCATACCGCGTGCCCGAGGATCGAGATTCCCTGCACCTACTGCTAGTCCTGCCGTCATATCGCCATGGCTACCACCTTCTGATTCTGCGTTTTGCTGAACACGGCCCTGAAAGTCAATATGCTTAGCACGGCCATCATCAGCAATTCCAATGCCGATGCCGAAGCCATCGAATAGTTGTCCTGCTCCGTTTTTCAATTGATTCATCCGGTGCAGTGCTCGGCCTTTGATCCCTTCAGGTCGTGGGGTATCTGCCTGTTTTTCTATATGGTATACTTGTGGGGCTTGCGCCAAATTCAATAGATCACTTCCAGTCATTTGCAATTGTAAATAGTCCGGATAAATGCGATCTATTTGACGAGCCTGAGATTTGACGAAAGTCAAAAGTGCAGGCATATCGCTGTTGAAAACCGGCCAGACATTGACGGACACCATTTCTTTGGTAGTAAGATATGCGGTCAACTGATCTGATATTTTTTCATGTGGTAAAAACAGACGATAAGCTTTGACTATCGGTTCCTCCCAAAGAACATTAGCGGTTATCCGAGCGAGGTACATCGGATGGTCGATGGGCTCGATAAGGGTAATCCCGTTTTGCTTCAAGCGTTGCTTTTGAGCTTGATCGGGTACATCATACAATTGCAAAATTATCAACGAAGCTGAGTCAGAATAATTTGCTGTGTAGTTTTTCTGGATCGGAATCCAGTTGTTGTTAGTTGAGGTCAGGGTATTCTGTGCCACTATCTTCATAGAAGATATCCAAAAGAATGTAAAAATGGCTAAATACCGGAAACCTAGGAAAAGCCTTCTTCTCTCCATCTTTGCGTAAATTAGTTTCCGAAAATATTAGCCTCCCCTTGTGTCGTTTTCTGTTAAAGTGTGATTTTCTCGTGCGTGTAGTTTGAGTACTCTTTGTAAGAGTACAATGAACTAATCGGGGTGGTAATTAAAATGAGAGGGATGTTTAGCGTGAAATGCAATTTAAAAAACTTATACAACAAAAGCAATCTCATATAAAAAATACAGATACTTGACAAACGAGCAAAGTAATAGCTACATAGAGAGAATGGTAAAATAACAACGGACCACATTTTCACTTAGTCAATTATTTTTGAAAATGTAGTCCGTTTATTTTTTAGACTGGATTTTAGCCCCAGCCACCACCTAGACCACGGAATGGCCATGGAATAGCTAATAAAATGAGAATCAGACCAATAAGATAGAAGGTGAAAATACTTCCAAACTTAGCCTTATCTTCTGACTTTCTCTTTGCTCGGCTATAGCCAACCGTAATCAAGATAATCGCCAAAAGCATTAAACTTAAGTGTTCGATGGTGTAAAAACGAGTAATGGTATTCTTCATAAAGCCTTCTTCAAAAGAAACCAATGGGCTAATAAAGTAAAGGATAAGTCCCAGCACCAACTGTAAATGAGTAGTGATCAGACCAAATAGCGCAGGTCGCTTATCTTTGGCCGTATAATCAGCACCAGAACGACGCTTCGAAAAAGCATTAATAATGGCCCAGACCAAGAACGCAAGCACTAACCAGCGTAAACCAGAGTGTGCATGTTTTAGTATTTCGTACATTTTTTAATGTTTTATAACTAGTCAATAGAATAAAGTTTCGGCTATTTAATACAAAAGTATTCAGCTCTTGTCACACGAAAATAAAAATATTCACCTCTATATCAGATACCTTTGGAGATAAAAGAAAATTCAGGATTCTAAACCTTTGACTTACAATTATTTCCTAAATTTAGGCTTTTAAACAGAGAATTATGCAACTGGCTTACACCTACACAAAAAACTCTATTCAGAAAAATGCTGTTTTCTACTCCTTTAAAAAAAGGAAATCAAAAGTAGGAACAGAAGACGTTGTTGGGTTCTAATTCAACAACATCAGACATAAGTAGTTAGACGGAATGATAAACAAATTTCATTTGTTTATCATTCGGAATCGTCACTCATCACCTAATTTCCCATTTGCATTAGTAGCCAGTCTTTATTGGCCAACTGCTGCATCTGGTTCATCTTTTCCCACAGTTTCTGGTGGGCCTTGTCTTCCCATCTCTGTTGGTACCTTATTTTGACCATCTGCCGTAACATTTTCACAAAATTAAGGTGTACTTCTACCTGATATTCACCAATCGTTTTGTTGCGCCGAAGAAATTTTTCATAGGCTTTTGATTGGGCAATCAATACATGATATAAAGATGGATCTTTTACAAACTGCTCATACAACGACCTCAGCAGCAGTGTTTTGGCACGTAAATAGTAATAATCATTCGAGAAATCAAAATCAATGAGCAACTCGATGGCCTTATCTAATTCATGGCGACTATAATGTAAAAAGCCATAACACAGGGTACATACAGAAGACCGAATTTTCTGGTCAAGGTACTCCTGATAATTTTCGATAAAATGCTCTACCCATTCAAAAGCCTCATTTCGAATACCGATTGCTGCAATATTAGTGAATGTGGTATCCGTTATCCGTTGCTGATAAATCAATAGCCTGGTATCCAATCCAAATTGATACAAATTAAAGACTTGTGGAAGGTACTCCAGTTTCCCCTGATTGGTCTTCCAAATAGCGTAATTCAGCAAATGATGTAGACAAAACTGGGCCACATCAGAGGTAAAATGAGCATGATGAAGGTATAGCTGTTGTTTTATTTTGTCAAACACCATGTCTGACTTACCTTCTTGCAATTCGAGTACATCGCGGTATAAATTGAATATAGTATGATCTTTCAAAGCAGCAATCGCATCAGCTTGGCTCTTGACTTCTTCCAGCATCCAGATATCATACTGCCGATTGAGCACCCGCTCTCTGGAGCGCATCTCTCCGCTTACTTTTAATTTGGATAAAACAAAAAACACATCCAGACTATTGAGCATTTGACGCAAGTCTGCTTCATTGGCTCCATAGCGATTGGTATCTGGGTGAAAGAAATAATTTTTTCGGGTATGCCATTGCATCAGGTGATCATCAATATCCCGATAATTTTTTTGCTCGTAATGCTCAATTATTTTTTCTGTTTCGCGCTCAAAATACTTGTATAAATTCCGCATTCCGAATAGCTCCTGACGCAAAGTCCATTTCAATCCGTCTCGCTTTTTTAAATGCTCCTGCAACAAAAAATCTTCCACGGTACTACTCATAGCGGTCATGAGTTTCCTAACCTTCCCGTCATTGTAAGCTTGGCCCGGAAACAAAAACTCAAATAATTGTTTCTTTTGAAGATTTTCGTGCCTAAACTCAGGCTGATATGGCTCTAAAAAGGCCCAAAACTGGCACAACTGCTCATTGGTATTAAAGTATGGTGACTGAAGATATTTCTCCAATTGCCTGAATTCTTTCTTTGAAAGTGCCCTTAAAAGTGCAAAAAGCTTACTCTTTCTCATGTTAGCTTTAGATGTTCTGACTAAAAACAAATGTACAGAAAGTGAATTTTTAAAAATACAAATATCTAAAAATCAAATAATTAGAAAATCACTCCTCAAACCAAGCGCCAATATTGGCGGAACAACTCTGCTAATTTGTACCAAAATAATGTAAATATTGCAATTATCTTTCCTACCTGAAACAACACAAACTGAAGGTATAATTATTTATCCTACTCGGTACCTCCACTATCAACAACACTCAACCAAAAGCAACTACAACCTGAGTTAGCGCAATAACTCATTTTAACAATAGACATTTTTGGCTGGCCTTTGGCCAGCCAAACACCTAAAACCATTACTTTATTAAAGCAGGAAGCCCCGCTACATGATCATGTAACGGGGCTTCGTTTTTTCTGCGAAAGCAGTACTTATCTTATCAGTGAAACGTCGCCTTTAAACATCAAGACTTCACCGTCTATAAATTCGATTTCTGCCAAGAAAACATACACTCCTGTATTCATTTCGCGGCCCCTATGCGTTCCATTCCATCCAAAAGCAGGTGCATTAGGCTGGAAATTGTAAGCCTCAAACATCGCTTCACCCCAACGATTAAACACCAAAAAGCTATTCACTTTCTGGACATCACGACCACCAAAAATCATAAATAGATCGTTCTGGCCATCATTATTCGGAGAGAATACATTCGGGATAAATACATCTCGTGGTTTATTGACAAAAATGTTGATCTCATCGGTATCTGTACATCCATTTTCATCCGTTACCGTTACATGATAAGTGACCGTTTCTAATGGACGAACCATCGGATCTGGACAATCGATACAACCAGAGCGTGGAATAAAGTCCCAGGCAAATGAGTCAACCGGATAGGAAGTCAAGGCATCGAGGCGCATACTGTCACCTAGTTCCATGCGAATATCTTCTCCTAAATCAACGATCAGTTCTTCGGGTTGTTGAATAACAATTTCTTCTTCCCAGATACAGCCATTGGCATCCTGCATTGCAATGGTGTGCGTACCTATTCCAAGGTTACCGAAGGTATTGGAACTACTAAATGGCAGGCCATTCACCTGATACAAATATGGGGCAACCCCACCTTCTGGGTCATCAATCATAACCATACCTGTTTCATCGCCAAAACATGCCGGATCAACCGTCTCAAAGGTTGCACCCAATGGCGTTGGCGCAGTCAGCGTGGCTTCTGCCACCGATTCACAACCATTCTGGTCGATCACGGTCACATAATACGTTCCTGCGGACAAACCTTCTGCGGTTGCCTGTGTACTACCGTGGCTCCAGATGTACGCATAAGGTGGCGTTCCGCCCACCGCACTTGCAGTAGCGATACCATCGCTTTCACCATAACAACTGGTATTGTAGATATCGTAAGTCACTAAGTCGGTGCTGGCTATAACCACTTCTGGTTGAGTAACTTCTATCAGAATTTCAAGTTCTACGCCATAAAAATCGATTACGGTAATCCGATAATCACCAGCAGGTACTCCTTCAATAGTAGCCGCCTGTCCATTTGCCGAAAGGCTGCCACTACCACTCAAAGCCCCGTCCAGCGATTCCCATTCATAATCATAAGGAGGAACACCGATCGTCATCTCAAAATTAATGCTACCATCTTCTTCTCCATTACAACTAGCAGGCTTTTCTGCTGCCGCAAAATCCAATTGACAAGGATGAGTCGTCAAGTTCAATTGTACAATACTATCACAACCCGAAATAGACTGCAATGGCACTGTAAAGCTTCCGGTTTCATTAAAGCTCGTATTACCAACGGTATAAGTCTCATCGTTACAAATCAACTCATCCAGGAACACTTCGTATACATCATTTACCGTCAAGGACAAATACACAATGCTGTCGCAACCCACACTTGACGTAATCACATCAATATAATCACCTGAAACAGCATAACTAGACGTACCCACTTCATAAGTGTCTCCATCACAGATTTCCTCGGTGAGGAAGGTTTCCTCCTGTTCAATCACAAACAAATCCAGGTTCACGATACTATCACAACCAGTAAAAGCCGTCAAAACATCCTGATAGCCACCCGTTTGTGTGTAAGTTGAAGTCCCCACAGCATATTCTTCCCCTTCGCAAATAGTCTCTTCGAGATTCGTTACCGGGATATCATAAACCGTCAGTTCAAGATAAATCGTACTGTCACAGCCCGTGCTTGCCGGAATGACATCAGTATAACTTCCAGAAGTCGTATAGGTCGAATTCGCAACCGTGAACGACTCTCCGTCACAAATTTCTTCTACCAGGAAGGTTTCTTCCAGTTCAATTACATTCAAACTCAGATTTACGAAACTATCACAACCGGTTAGAGTCGATGTCAGCACATCCTGATAACTACCGCTTACGGTATATTCCGAATTACCGACGGTATAAATTTCACCATCGCAAATATCTTCCACCAAGAAGGTTTCGTTGATCGCTCTTACCGTCAAATCCAAATTCACGATGCTATCACAGCCATCTGCTGCGGTCAATACGTCGGTATAACTACCTGTTGCATCGTAGACAGAATTACCAACTTGGTAGGTATCATCAAAACAAACGATTTCCGTCAAATTGGTCTCGATTAGTGGATTCACGGTCAAATCAAGATTCACGATACTATCACAACCGGTAAAAGCGGTCAGAATCTCGGTATAGCTTCCGCTTGCGCTAAATGTTGTATTACCAACGGTATAGGTATCGCCAAAGCATACGACTTCCGTCAAATCAGTCACCGGTATTTCATACACCGTCAAGTCCAGATTCACGATACTATCGCAGCCAGTGGCGGCTTCTAGCACATCGGTATACGAACCACTCGTGGTGTAAGTACTGGTCCCCACGGTCACGCTTTGGCCATCACAAATAGCCATTTCCATGTCATTGACGATGGTTTCGATAACGGTCAGATCAAGATTAACGACACTATCACAACCAGTATTTACGGAAGTGAGCACTTCCTGATAAATACCCGTCGCGTCAAAGCTCGCCGTACCCACTTCGTAGGTTTCGCCCTCGCAAATATCAACCAACAAGTTGGTTTCAATTAAGTCTGGCACAGTCAAATCCAAGTTTACAATGCTATCACAACCATCCGCTGCGGTCAGCACCTCTGTGTATTGGCCTGTCGCATCATAAGTAGTTGGCCCTACGGTATAAGTTTCGCCAAAACAAAGTTCTTCTGTCAAGTTTGTTTCGATCAATGGTTTTACCGTCAAATCCAGATTCACAATACTATCACAGCCTGTAAAAGCGGTCAAAATTTCGGTATAGCTTCCGCTTGCGCTAAATGTCGCACTACCAACGGTATAGGTGTCGCCAAAGCATACGACTTCCGTCAAATCAGTCACCGGTATTTCATACACTGTCAAATCCAAGTTCACGGTACTATCGCAACCATTTGATGACGTAAGCACATCGGTATATGCGCCACTTTCGGTGTATTCGCTGGTACCTACCATTACACTTTCACCATCGCAGATGGCCTCGGTTAAGTTGGTGATGAATACTTCGTTGACCGTCAAATCCAAATTGACAATACTATCGCAGCCGGTGGCTGCTGTCAAAATTTCTTGATAAGTACCTGTAGCCGTGAAACTTTCACCACCTACAACCACTTCTTCCCCATCGCAAATGACTTCCGTCAAATTCGTTACCGGAATTGGATGAACAATCAAATTGAGGTTAACGAGACTATCACATCCATCTGTTGAAGTAAACATATCGGTATAAGAACCCGATTGGTCATACACAGAAGTACCTACGGTATAGGTTTCACCATCACAAATTTCTTCGTTTAGATTGGTTTCATAAAAATCAGTTACCGTCAAAGTCAGATTAATCGTACTATCACAACCAAACTGAGAAGGTACAACCACCTGATAGGTTCCAGTTGCATCAAAGCTCTGGCCACCAGCCATAAACGAACTTCCCACACAAATACTTTGTACAATATCTGTTACTGGATTATCGGCTACAAACAAATCAAGCGTAACGATGCTATCACATCCATTAAAGGATAGCAAGGTATCGGTGTACAAGCCCGTAGTCGTATAAGTGGAGCTGCCCACAGTGTAAGTATCACCTGCACAGATGAGTTCTTGCAAATTAGTAGTGGCAATGTCAAGCACAGTCAGATCGAGATTGACGATACTATCGCAGCCGTTTGCAGCTGTCAGCACATCCTGGTAATTTCCCGAAAGGGTATAATCAGAAGTGCCTACTGTATAGGTTTCGCCATCGCAGATGACTTCCGTCAAATTCGTTACCGGAACATCGAGCACCGTCAAATCAAGATTGATGATGCTATCGCAACCATTGGCCGCCACCAGCACATCTTGGTAATTTCCCGAAAGGGTGTACGTAGACGAGCCAACAGTAAAGCTCTCGCCATCACATATTTGCTCTACCAGATTTGTTACCGGAACATCAAGCACCGTCAAATCGAGGTAAACGATGCTATCACAACCCGTTACGGCGGAGGTAAAGGTATCGCTATAGCTACCCGAAGTGGTGTAAGTCGAAGGTCCAACCTGGAAGCTTTCGCCATCACAAATGCTTTCTGTGAGGAAGGTTTCTAGGGTTGGATTTACCGTAAGGTCAAGGTAAAAAGTACTGTCGCAGCCATCAGCTGTCACAAAATCATCTGAATAAAAGCCCGTTTCGGTATAAGTACTACTACCAACCGTATAGCTCTCGCCTTCGCACAATTCAAGTGCCAAGGTATCGCGGATCACATCTTCTACGGCCAGCGTCAGGTTGACTACACTATCGCAGCCCAGATAGCCCGCCAGTGTGTTGGTATAAAACCCAGCTTCGGTATAAGTGCTGCTGCCTACCGTGTAAGTTTGGCCGGTACAGATCGTTATGTCCAGCTCAGTAGGTGGAATATCAATAACGGTAAGATTCAAATTGATGGTACTATCACAGCCATTAACAGCTGTCACCACATCGGTATAACTACCACTTTGGTCATAGGTAGACGGTCCGACTGTATATGTATCACCATCACATATTTCGATATCGAGTGTAGCCACAGGCTCCTCGAGTATTTGCAAATTCAGCGTAACCGTACTATCGCAGCCATCCGCAGCGATGAGCACAACCTCATATTGACCAGTGGAGTCAAAATTTTCGGCACCTACCGTATACATCTCACCTTCACAAATAGATTCGTTCAGGGTAGTCGTTATAGCCGGATTTACCGTAAGGTTGAGTACGACCGTACTATCGCAGCCATCCGTACCCGTGAAAGTATTGGAATACGTTCCGGTTTGATCATAGGTATTTGAACCAATCGTGTAAGTATCTTCTGCACAAATGGTCTCGGTCAGTACCGTTTCATCCAGATCAATAACTATTAATTCGAGATAAACGACACTATCACAGCCGTTGGCGTCCGTGAAAGTTTCAATATAATCTCCGCTTTCATCATACGCATTAGGCCCAAGTTGATAACTTTCGCCATCGCAGATGGATTCTGTCAGGAAGGTCGCATTTTCTTCCAGAATAGTTAGTTCCAGCGTAACCGTGCTATCGCAGCCTAATTCAGCGGAAGGATAAGTCGCACTGTAGGTACCCGTTTGATCAACTTCCGAGCCGTCAAATACCATGCTTTCGCCAAAACAAAGTTCCTGATAGATGGTATCAAGCGGATCATAATAAACATCAAGTATGACCTGCACCACACTATCGCAGCCAAAGCTAGTTTCCAGCGTTTCGGAATAAGTACCCGGTTGGTCATAAAATGCAAATCCGAGCTCATAAAATTCGCCATCACAAATGGTGGCTTGCTCTACAACCGGCTCAGGTGTCTCGCCAACCCAGATTAATACATTGATGATATTATCACAGCCAAATTCATTAGTTGTAATCACTTGTTGTGGAATCCCAGAGTCCGTTTCATCAAAAAACTCATTGCCGATCTGAATACCTCCTGGTGGGATATCATCCAGACAAACTTCGCGTACATCTACTTCTGTCGTCACAGGATTAACCTGAATATTAAAGGTCAGTGTACTATCACAACCATCAACAGAGGTGAGCATCTGAGTTTGTGGGCCTCCATCAAAAGGACCATAAGGTTGGCCATTAACCAGAACGGGTGGGTCATTATTACACAATTCGAAAGTTCCCAAATCCGTGAAGAAAGGCTCTATAACGTCGATGGTAACCTCAACCGTTTGTTCACAACCATCAGGTCGGGTGTAAGTGAATGATTCGGTTCCTTCTTCCGAGAAAATCATCCCCTGATATTCATAAAATTCCCCTTCACAAATACGGATAGGGCCAATTTCTTCGAGAGGCTCATCTTCTATAGTAACCGTGATGCAAGACTCTTCGCCAGCACTACAAGGGTTAGTACCTGTTACACAAACTTCGTAAGTACCTTCATCCGGAAAAAATATTTCGGTGGTCTGGTCATAGGATACGATCGTTCCATCAACCGTCCACTCATAAACCCCTGCACCAAATACATTTGCAGAATAAGTACCAGTAGAACCCGTACAAAGACTAGTAGGCCCCATAGGCATTGCAGGACCGGATACATCAGGTGCAGTGGTTGAACCAGCTACCACATCTATTTCAAATTCACAAATGTCACCATCAAAACCATCTACTACCAGGAAGTAAATCCCACCTGGGATCAAGCCAGTTGCATTGAATGCTTGGGTGGTATTAGGTGGCACTTGAGATTCACAATTGGAAACCAACTGATAGTTTTCACAGTTTACGGTATTATAGATACCGATCTGTAAACCACCATTGCCAGCTCCGCCGCCTGTAGCAATACAATTGGAGACACTAACATTAAGGGACAAATTGGTCGAACCAGCTACAAATCCAACCCATTGGGTATTGTGCAAACCCGGAGCACAAAAGCCCGGAGGTGCTTCTCCCAAGTCCATGGATTCATTGGTATTGACAAAACCGTCTAGTCCATCACACAATACACAGGCAGTAGCACAAAAGCTAGACAATACATACCCTGATGGTGGGCAAGCATCTGGCGGCGGTGGTGGCTCCTGAGCCACAACTGAAAGTGTAAAGGCAAGTAGTAATCCACATAGTAAAAACTTCTTCATACATCAAAAATTTCGCGATTGTTCAGTAATGTTTATAAAATAGATTTGGGAGGTATACCATATATGCATATAGCCGAAAAACCATGCAGGCAAACAACTTACATGGTTAAGCAACATTCAGATATGAACAGGCCGCAGGCCTGCTTGCGTAAGAGAGGAAGCGTATTTAAGTCAGCTAAAAAACTTGTTACTTAAATTTTACTTCAAAGTAAGGAGCTAAATCGCTACGGGATTCGGGCATTTTTGGAGAGTACAAACATATTATCTGCCGGATTTTTGCCTATTGATAAGCAAAATTGTAAAGGTTCGACAGAGCACTAATTTTTTGTAAAGTAGGTAAATGTTAATTTTCTAGCGTTTCTCACTTCTATAAGCTAGACGCAAATATACGAATATCTGCTGCCTAATAAAAACAACTATTTGTCGGTTGAGGTATACAAATATTAAAAATTAGGCCATTTTGTATTTATTACAATAAAAAAGCGACTAACACCAGTGCTAGTCGCTTTTTTATTTGCTGTGCTATTGTACTTAATTACTCATTGGCTCAAAGCCAAATACTGCACGCATCTTTTCATAGATGGCTGTATTTTCATAAATGCCCCTAAAATACTCCGCTCCCGGGCCATACGCAAATACAGGAATCATCACACCGGTATGATAATCGGAAGTAAAACCTGGTTCAATTTTGTCCATCGTACTTCCCGGATTAATGGCATAACCTCCGGTTTCATGGTCTGCGGTAACGATAACTAAAGTCTCGCCATCTGCTTTCGCAAATTTTAATACTTCGCCTATTGCTTTATCAAATTCAATCATTTCGGTGATGATATATTCGGAGTCATTTGCATGTCCTCCCCAATCAATCTGAGAACCTTCAATCATAAGAAAAAAGCCTTTATCGCTGCGTTTTTTCAAAAACTTAGGTGCTTTTTCAATAGCTGGTATCAAGTAACTACGGCCTTGTCGCTGAGGCAGTGGCTCGCCATTTGCCGTAAGGTAAGCGAAATTTTTAGCGGTAGTGGGCTTCACCGTGCGGAAATCTTTGTCAAAATAAGTACTTACCTGATAGCCATTACTTCTAAGTTCTGCCAGCAAATCACGTTCGTCTTCGCGTTGATCAAAATACTTTTTACCACCACCGACAAAGAAATCAATTTCAGTATCCAAAAAATCCAATGCTATATCTTCATACATTTTACGCTGCTTAGCATGAGCGATAAATGAAGCAGGAGTAGCATGAACAATCGAAGAAGTAGCGACTAAGCCCGTTGCCAATCCGCGCTCTTCAGCCTCCTCCAAAATCGTTTTCACAGGCATGGTATCTGCATCTACACCGATAGCGCCATTATAGGTCTTCACCCCGCAAGCAAAAGCGGTAGCTCCGGCAGCAGAATCTGTAATCAAATCACTAGAAGAATAGGATTTGTGTAAACCGATTGACTTGAATTCTTCCAGATTCAATTTATTGCCGTTGATATACATCCCAGCCGTAATCTGTGTAAGGCCCATACCATCACCGATCATCAAAATGATGTTTTTTGGCTTTTTAACCGCCCCTTTGTTTACTTTAGATGTCTTTACAGGCTGTTCATAGCCAGTAGGGACGTCTTTTTTGGGATATTTTTTGCAACTAAAAACAATAGCAAGAAGCAAAAGAAGAAGAAATGCGTTTCGCATGATGATTTATTCTAATCGTTTGATAATTGATTTTTATCGGACTAACATATACCGCTTTCCAGGCAATGATTTGATAACCCCCTTAAACTCAAGATCAAGCAGCAAACTTGCCATCTCACTTCCTGATTTACCCATGGCATAGGTCAACTGATCCATGCTGCTACTCTCAGTTTGACGCAACAAATCTACTACATATTTTTCGTCTTCCCCAAGCTCAACGAACAACTGTTGTTGAATTATTTTAGCCTCATCCATTTGTGGCCATCTCATGACATAAACCAAATCCTTAGCCCTTTCAATCAATGCCGCCTGATGGGATTTGATCAATAAATTACAACCTTTTGACTTGGGGTCATTCACCCTTCCGGGAAATGCAAAAACATCTTTATTATATCCATTTGCTAACTTAGCGCTAATAATGGAACCACCTTTAGTGTCTGTCTCGATGACCACCAGCGCATCACACAGCGCAGCAATGATCCGATTGCGCATGGGGAAGTGCTCTCGGTCGGGCATAATGTCGTGCCTAAACTCCGTCAACAAGCCTCCGTTCTCCAGCATCTTTTCGGCTACCCCTCGGTGTGCCGGCGGATAAATCCGACTCAGGCCATGCCCCAATACGCCTATATTTGGTATTCCCAATTCTACACATTTTCGGTGGGCACAAACATCTACGCCATAGGCCAACCCACTGATGATGAGTGGCTGAAATGGCATGAGTTCTTCTAATAACAACTCACAATTAGCCAGTCCAAACTTACTGGGTTTTCGAGTACCGACAATCGCAACGGTACGAGCATGGTTGAGGTCTACGCTTCCGCTAAAATACAATAGTATCGGGGCGTCCGGGTAGCGTTTTAAGCGTTGCGGGTAGGCGTCGTCCATATAATACAAAGCTTGTACACCTGACTTTTCGAGAAACGCCAATTGTTGCTCCGCAATTTTAAATACTTTATCATCCTGAATGAAGCGAGCTGTTCGCGGACCAATACCGGGTATACGTTGTAACTCTTTTTCTGTACAATCGAATACTTCACGAGCCCCCCCACAATAACTAATCAAGGTTCGGGCTGTTTTCGGACCAATATTCTCCAAAGCGGTCAATGCAATTTGATAGAGTAAATCGTCTTTCATTACGGTTTTTATTTTGTTTGTAATGAAAGCAAGCAAGGGTGGGCTGACACCAATTTATAACCCCTAAAGCAGCTATTTTATTTTTTGTTTGATCCTGGGTTCATACATTTTTTTACGCTTTAAAAGGCATTAGTAGTTAGACGGAATTATGAACAAGTGAAATTTGATCCGTCACTTATTTGAAAAAATATCTGGTCGAAAGCAGTATTTCTCAACAATTTTTCAAAACTTCTTCGGGTTGATTTATTTTTAAGTTTTACCTTTCGAGTCTATTACTTGTCATCCGCATTTACCGAAAGGTGTAAGGTATAAGTAGTCAGATAAAATTATAAAGATGAGCGAAAAAAAAGGAAGTGTTTTACCAAAGTTTGAAGTTATCGTTATCGGAATTTTCTTCCTCAGCTTTATGACCTGGGCCATCACGCGTTGTAGCGCTACTAAGCGTAAATATCAGGAAGAAACCGAACAAGATGCCATGGAAGAATTGGCAGCACAGGATATTAAGCCTATGCCACTCGATACAACGCCCAAGAAGAAAGTGGTCGAGGAGGTTACCACTCCTACTCAGGCCTATACTCCTCTGTATGCCACGGTATCTAATGTTAATGTCAGATCCAGACCGGAACTCAAGTCAAAAATTGTAGCCAGAATCAAGCTATTCGATGAAGTGGAGTTTATGAATGAAGTAACTGATTTCCGCGAAGAAATCACGATTGAAGATTCGCTGGCAGTGGCGCCTTGGGTAAGAGTTCGTACCAAAGATGGTAAAGAAGGATGGGTTTATGGTGCTTGTGTGCACTACTACAAAACCAAATTCGGAGACGTACAATAAAGCAGATAAGGCGTACCTCATGATGCCTCAAAACGCTCCAAGGCTTCTTTATACAAGCCCAATAGTGCTTCTTCAAACTTGGAGCAAAACTGTACTTGCGATAAGTACTCATTAAAGATCAATTCTTTGAGGTTGCTATTCTTGTCTTGCTTAGAAATGGCCGTTTTCAATACTTCAACTGCCTTTTGGGCTTCGTCTTTAGCTTGCCCCTGAAAGTGATAAATCTGAAACATAAAAAAGGTGTCGTCCGGATTCATTTGCGCCGCCAGCCCAAGACTGGTAATACTCTGCCAGGCAATATCGGAAATATCCAGCATATTAAAATCGACATTAATTTCTCCCTTGAAATTAATCAAACCACTTTCCAGCACGAGGCGCTCGTCTTCCTGAAAAAAGTTGGGGTACTTACTATGAATACTATCCATTTGTGCTTGGGTAGCAACAATATCCATCGTATCATTGACAATCGGATAAATCGCTCGTAGGGTTTCCATGGTATACTTCAGGCCTTCCAGATGTTCCTTTGTTTTGTTTTGATTGCGTTGAATTTCTTCGATGATGCTATTTTTTGCCATAAACAAGCGTTCTTGTTCTGCTCTTCCGGATTGGTAATTAGACAAGCCAAAAGCAATCAACACCCCCAGTAAGGTTCCAAGCAAGTTAAACAACTGGTTGGGCCAGTCTACTTTAGCCATTAAGGCTTTTAGTTTTTTCATGTATACCGATTTATTTTGTATCCAAAAGTTACTT
>JALEHC010000113.1 GCA_022763215.1 Saprospiraceae bacterium | reverse complement strand
GCTTGGCTCAAACCAAAGAGGCTTAGGGCCGCTACTACTAGTAGCGATCTAACGAAAGTAAAATTCGTTTTTCCCATAAGATCACAATTTGTTTAAATAAAAAATAGGTTAATAAAATATAAAAAGGTCGTAATAAACTTATATGTGCAGCCGAACGTCACATTTCATTTTGGTCGTCTTGTATCGATCGATCCGGCTTTAAAATTAGGTCGTCAAAAAATAGAAAAATAGTATAGGAAAAAGTTTTACAAAATGGATTGTCAAATACAATCTGCTATAACTTTTTATAGCAGCTTACCAATCATTATGTAGCTGTAGGTTTATTATCTGTTAAAGATAATTCAGTCGATGCCTGTATGTGTTGAAGATGAAAAGGATAAGATGAACATTTATATATTGATATACTAAATGCACTAACGGAGATTTTGGTTGAGGATTATAATTTATCATGGGATTATTTCTAATTAATGCACTACGAATGTACAGGATTATTTTAACAATTTCCAAGATTTTCTATTAAAAAAAATTCATTTCGTTAAAAATAACCTAAATAGGGGAGTTCTGATTTCGAGCGACTTATAGCGTTTTTAAGTATTCTATAACACTTTCTCTTTCTGTTTTTGTTAGTTCGTCCCCAAAATAATGCCCCTTATTGCCGTAAGCTGGTAAGGTGGTATCAAAAGTACGCTTTCCATTAGCATTTTTTTCCTCTTTGTATATCCAGCCTATCGCTTCATAGTCATAGGTAGCATGTTCTTCCCTCGACCAAAAAGTAGGCCTTTTGGGACTATCGAGCAGTGCTTCCAAAGTTGGTACACTTCCATTGTGCAGATAAGGGGCTGTTGCCCAAATACCATCCAAGGGCGGAGCAATGTAGCCAAGAGAAGGCTCAAAGAAAGAACGTGGACTACTATTGGCAAACCAACTGCGGTTGTACCAGTCGACAATGCCCGAACTAAAAGCGTATTCCGCGTAAGCGGGATCCGTCTTTACAAGCTTTAATGCAACAATTTTATTCGGATAAGTTTCTTGCTCTCCATACGTTCCATGACACTTACTACAATTTTCCTCAAAGACCAGCTTTCCCTGCATAGCCAATTGCTGGTTAATTGGTTTTGGATATACAGGTGGTTCTAGTTGCTCTAGCCACGCTAGTACATCCTTAAATTGAATAACCGCCTTTCGAGCAGCTGTACTATCCGGGATACCCAAAACAGAAGCCTGAAACAATAACTTGGTAAAATCGCCTCTACCTACACCATTATAATACAACCCATTTTTCTTGCCTACATTCCACAAGGGAGGCACATCTGTTGCTATGGGATATGCTGGAATTTCATAATTAGGCTCTTCTTGATAGGTCAAGTCTACTGGGTTGCGCATGTTCATGCAGGCTTCTGCGAGCCGAAAGGCCGGGTTAGCTCCAAATTGATTGGTCTCAATAGTTGGGGCCATTGCTTTGAAGTAATGTCCGAAGTCTTCATAAGCTTCCCATTCTTTTGAACTTTTCCCAAATTTGACCCGCATGCCCAAATTCATCATGGAGGCCATTTGGCTCCAGTTTTTCTCATAATCAGAAAAACTATTACCCAGTCCTGGAATGATCTGACCATCTAATTCACCCGCATGACAGGTAAAACAATTGCCACTCACCACCTGAGCACCATTGGCCGCTTCAAATGTTGTCATGAGGTAAGGAAGTTGCCCATTTGGGCCTTCTCGCCGAAATACCGTATCTGATGATACTCGGTTTGATTGCATCAACTCAAGTGGAATGCCCGAACCAATATAGTCACCATATATAAGGTAGTCGAGCCCTTTTTGTGCATCACCACCCACCTGCTGCGGATATTCTGGAATTCGTTTGACTTTCCAGTCTGCATTTTGACTAACACGAGGTAAATCATTAACAGTCGAACAAGCAAGTGATAAAAGAAACAATAGAAAAACCAATGCTTTCTTTCCCATGATATGAATCTTTAATTTTACTTAAGTGACGGATCAAAATTATGGATAAGTGAAATTTGTCAGCACAAAGTGATTGAACCGCTTGATAATAAGATAATTAGGCTATTATTTTGTGCTGACCCTATAAAACTTCACCTGTTCCTAATTCCGTCTAACTACTTATAAACAGTAAACTGCAACTTGGTTTAATAGAATTGTTCTTGGTAGGAAATTTTAACGATCTGGTGTTCAAAAGCCCCAGGAAGAAGACTGGGAAAACTTAGATTTTAAAAACTGACTCATTGATTTGGCGGAAGCCACTAGCTCATATTTTTTATCGATGACCAATAGCTTCATAAAAAAGCGGTTCTTGTCAAAAGAATTAATGTAATTTTCATTAAAATAAAATTGCAGATCATCAAAAATAGAACATTGCAATAACTGAAAAGAATCAGCTTCCAAATTATAAACTGCTATCAAAAAACTGTTCTGATGTGTATCTGCATTGATGAGTAGCATCATCGGATGATCAAAGTACTGTGCTCGCCAAAAACCAAACAAATTGGCTTCAAATAGTGGATAATAATAGGTTTTGGGTTTAAAACCATCCTTTTTTAGTTGCTTTTGCAGCAAATGCAATTGCCCTCGAATGCGTTCCAGTGGAATTTCTTCCTCTTTTAAATCTTTGTAAGGCAACCAACCATTATTCTTTAAATCAAAATATTCTACATCACCAATTCGGAGCTTGTAATCAAATCGCTGGTACCCAGGTACTACATAGCCCGGATAGTAGAATGCAAGCCCACGTTCCATACAAAAAGTAATCTCCAAAAGCATCGTCAGGTAGCCTAAAGAATGGGCGTGATAGTCAGGATCGTAAATCCCAATAATACTGGCCGCACTATCGGCTCCCAAATCAAAAAAACTACAACCAATTAAGCGGTTGCCATCATAAATAGATACTTCCTGAGTATTATATATGTTATAATCCTCACCATCTAACAATGAATCTCGAAGCGTTGGAGCGATAATGCCCTGAAAATTTCCTTTGTATTTGCGGTACAATCGCTCTTTTTCAACATCAATTCTGCCTTGTCTGATTTCTACACGAAATTGGCGAAGGCTCTTTCGGATGAGTTTTCTGGCAGATTTGCGGAAAGCGTAACCTTGAATGGGTAACCTTACCCAAACGGCAGAATAGAACTGATCACCAAAGCAAAGAAAGTGAGTCGTGAAAATAGTTTGCCCCATTCTATACCACCCCTTTTCCAGGTATGAATCCAACTCTTCCGGCATCAATATCTCAGGATAGTGCTTTTCTGCAAACATGTATTCGGAATCGCTTTTAAAGCTTGATGTTCTTTTGTTAATTACACGAAATGACTAAATGGAAAACGATCTTGCTTACTAATCGTTCACAAAACTACCAAAGAAGTGAAATTAAGGTTTTTCCCCTGATAAATAAAAACAAAGGGCTTGTGATCTGAACGATAAAAGCCACTTTTGTCAAATATGTATATCAAAAGTCTGGACGGTTTGCTTTTTTTTCGTAACTTTCAACTGCATTACTTAGTAGACTTGTTCACCGCATCACCAAATGGCTACGAACGGCAACATTTTCTCTTGTACTTCGTTGAAAAGCCTCGCCGATACTAAGGTATCGCCTATGTTTTTCGCCTTGTACAAAATAAAATTTGCTTCGCTCTCGCTCATTCGTGACACAATGGACAAGTCTAATAACCTCCATTCTAAGAGAATTTACAAGCCTTACCATTTTTCCTCTTCACTTTTGCAGACCTAAGAATTGATCACATACTTTCCTTTGTGTGCTACTCTTCCTTTAAAAGAGGATTAGCCATAAACAAACCAGAACTGGAATCTAACAAAAGACTTGTGCTTTTGGGGCAACCCTCAAAAGTAACGATCTCTTTGTCTGTGTTACTTCTGAATACCACAGACCCCTGTACTGGTATGCCTTACACAGAACTATTCCCCTCATTCGTTTGAAAAAAAATCGGAAAAATAATTTTGATCAATTAAATATTGTAAAATGAAGCAATTGTTATTATTGCCTTTGTGCTGGTTGTGTTTTGTAGCAACCATCAACGCACAAGGCACCCAAAAACTGATCGGAAGCCAGGCGGAAACACAAACGTTTCTAAATGCTGCTTTCGCAAATCATCCGGCACTCGAAAGTATGTTGGAGCATGTCCAGGAAAAAACAGCTGGACAATGGTCGGTTCAAACGAATGGAACGACTTACCAATTTTTTCATGAAAAGGCCCTAGCTTTTGAGTTGGCTACTCAAATCCATCTCAATGAGGATGGTTTATACCCAAGCCCGGCGCCAAGTTTTAAAGGAGAGGAAGTTGATTTTCGCCATGCTTCGCTCGACGAATCCTTCAAAGCGTATCAGGTATTCAAACTAGATGATGAAGCCATCTGGAATTTTGCGCAACAGCAAAATGGTCAACAACTCAAATTTAACCTGACACTTGGCCAGCAAAAGTGGGGGATTTGGCTACAGCCAAATGACTTGCTTGCCGAAAACCTGCAAATAAAAGTACTAACTGAAAATGGTATTCGATACCAAGCTTTGTCAAATGATTATTACAAAGGCAAAATCGGAAAAGCCGAAAAATCTACCACCCGATTTTCTATACATGAAGATTATCTTACGGTAGCTGCTCATGTAAAAGGGGAGGAGTATTTTCTGGAGAAAGTGCCTGCAACAATCAATGGAGGTGAGCAAGACTTGTATATTTTATACCATACAAAAGATGTGCTATCTGATCCGGCTTGGGAATGTGGCGTAGTGGAAGCTAAAAAGCGCAAGGGACAATCAGAAACACACGACCACCATACTAATCGTGCTGCACCAGGTTGCTTTGATGTAACCGAATTGGCACTGGCAGCTGCATTTGATATGGTACAGAAGTTTGATAATGTAGGATCTACTGCTCAACATATTTTAGATATTACTGCTTTGATGGAAGTGTTGTATGATCCGTTTGATCTGGATTACCGAATTGTAGACATCGTAATTCCATCCACTCAGGCTGCTGATCCTTGGTCTTCCAGCGCTTTCATGGATATTTTGCTGCCTGATTTTGCAACTTGGGGAAATGCTGCTGGCAATTTCAATACACATGATATCGGTCAGTTGTGGGTGGCACGAGACGTTTTTAGAGG